>JAIQFT010000009.1 GCA_020073185.1 Terriglobia bacterium | reverse complement strand
CCGGCCAGGAGTTGAACTGGGTGCCGTTGACGCAAACGGCTCCGTACGTTTTCTTCTCTCACCGCCGACATGTCGCGGTAGCACACCTGCCGTGCGCCGAATGTCACGGCCCCATGGAACAAGCAACCAAGCCGCCGGAGCACGCGTTTCGCGTCTTCAACATGGCGGCCTGCATCGGTTGCCATCAGCAGCATCGAGTGAATGCGGACTGCAATGATTGCCATCGCTGATCGCCGATCGTCGTGTGTGCTCCTGCTTGCCGCCGTGGTGGTGGCGGCCGTCGCCTGCGTCTTGGCTGTTGTTCCGTTGAGGGCGCAGGGCGGAGGCGGATATTTCATTCCGGGCGATCCGAAGGCGGGCATGCGCAGCTTTTTCGATAAGGGATGTGCGCGCTGCCACTCGGCCCTGGGCGAAGGCGGCCACAGCGCTCCTGACCTGGCGCGCGCTCCGGCGGGACACCTCAGCTCCGCCGACCTGCTGGCCGCGATGTGGAACCATGCCCCGGAAATGTGGGAGAAGATGCGAATCGAGGGGGTGGCTCCGCCGAAGTTCGCCGAAGCTGACATGGCCAACCTGTTCGCATTTCTTTATTCCGTGCGCTCGCTCGACGAACCCGGCGACGCGGAGCGCGGTCGCCGGCTGCTGGCGGAGAAGCAATGCCTGCAGTGCCACGGGGTTGGCGCCGAAGGGAAGCGGCAAGCGCCCGATCTGCTGAAATGGGCTGCCTATCGCAACCCGGTAAGTTGGATCCAGGCGATGTGGAATCACGCGCCGGCAATGCAGTCGATCATGGCGGTGCGCGGCGTGAAGTGGCCTGTTTTTGCCGGAAATGATGTCCCTGACCTGATTGCCTATATCCGGCGATCGGCCCCCAATGTGGCGAAGCCAACCTATCTTCGTCCGGCAGATCCCGAGGCCGGACGCAAGATCTTTCGCGACAAGGGATGCGCCGCCTGTCACTCCGTAGGCCACGGCAGCCGTACGGCACCCGATCTTCGTTCACGCGCACTGCCACGCACGCTGGGCCAGTTTGCCGCGGATATGTGGAACCATGCGCCGGCGATGCGGGCCAGCATGCAGGCGCAGAACATCGCCCGGCCACAGTTCACTAACAAGGAAATGGCGGACCTGATCGCGTATCTATTTGCCGAGCGATATTTCGAGCCGTCTGGCAGTGCGGAGCGAGGCGCCAGATTGTTTCAGTCGAAAGGCTGTGCATCGTGCCATCGCAGCGGCGGCGCGGGGCCTGACCTCGCCGGCGCCTCGGTTTCACCGGTCCACATCGCGACATCACTGTGGAACCACGGCCCGGTGATGTTTCAAAGCATGCAGCAGCAGCAGGTCGCGTGGCCGAGATTCCAGCCGGGCGAGGTGGTGGATTTGCTTGAGTTCCTCGGTTCCAAACCGGCGCGTGGGCACAGCTGGGAGGGACGGCCATGAGCTTCACTTTCGATCGCCGGAATTTCTTGCGATTCGCGGCCGGCGGCGCGGTTGGCGCGGCGACTTCAGGCGTGAGCCTCGAAGCCATTAGCACGGTTAACGCTGCGCTCGCCACCGAGCAGGTGAGGGTTCCTTCAGGTCCGGAATCGTGGGCGACCGGGGTCTGCAACATGTGTCCTGGTGGATGCGGGCTGCGCGTGCGCTTGATCGGAAATCGCGCGGTCAAGATCCAGGGGAACCCGCTTCACCCTGTGAATCGTGGCGGATTGTGCCCCAAGGGACTGGCCGGATTGCAGGAACTGTATCACCCGGACCGGTTGCGAAAAGCACTTCGCAATACCGGGGCGCGTGACAACCCGCGATGGACAGAAATCTCATCGGACGAAGCCCTGGGCCTGGTTTCTGAGCGCATGCGCAAACTGCGTGATTCGGGCGAGGCGCGGTCCTTAGTTGTGGTTGATCGCCAGAGAAGCGGCTTGCTGCCGCGCCTGCTGTCCCGGTTCATGGCGGCGTATGGCTCGCCGAATTACGTCACGATGCCCACGGGACTGGGCGCGCTCCAGGCTGCGATGTACGCGCAACAGGGTGTCACCGAACAGGTCGCATACGACTTCTCGAACTCACGCTACGTGCTGAGCTTCGGCGTCAACCTGCTGGAAGGCTGGGGCGCGCCGGTGGCGACGATGCGTGCGTTTTCGCGGTGGCGCGATGTCACTTCAGGCCGGAGGGCAAAGTTCGTGCAAATCGAGCCGCGGTTGTCCATGACCGCAGCTCGCGCCGATGAATGGGTGCCGATTCGCCCCGGTACCGAAGCCACGCTTGCCCTGGGAATGGCTTACGTGCTGATTTCCGAGGGGCTATACGACGCCGACTTCGTTCGCGAGCACACCTTTGGATTCGAAGACTGGCGGGACGCCGAAGGTAACTCTCACACCGGATTCGAGTCGCTGGTGAAGTCCGAGTATCGGCTGAACGATGCGGCCACGGTGACCGGCGTTCCGGCCGATACCATCCTGCGGCTCGCTCGCGAAGCTGCGCAGAACCGTCCCGTTGTCGCCATCGGCGACCGGCACAACAGCTCGCTGCCGGGCAACGTGCACGCTGCGATGGCGGTGCACTCGCTCAACGGGCTGCTGGGGAGTATTGACGTTCCCGGTGGAGTGCTGGTGCAGCAGCAGTTGCCGGGACAGGCTCTCGTAGCGAATGCCAAGGACCCGCTCCTGCCCTCGGCACAAACCCATGCTGCCAACGCCAGCGAATTGCCGCAGGCCATTGTGTCAAAGCGGCCGTATCCGGTGCAGATGCTGTTGCTGAATCAGGTCAACCCGGTTTTCGCACTTCCCAACGGCACTGCTTTCCGGAGTGCGATGAAAGATGTCCCGTTCATCGTCAGTTTCAGTTCATTCCTCGACGACACCGCCGTGCTCGCCGATCTGGTGATCCCGGCGCCGACGGGACTGGAATCGTGGCAGGACGGCGGAACGCCGCCTACGGTGGCCAACGCAATGGTCTCAATCTCGCCGCCGGCGGTTCGCCCGCGCAAGGATGTCCGTCACCCGGGCGATGTAATGCTCAGCCTCGCGCGGTCTCTGGGAGGTCCACTTGCCGCGGCGCTGCCGTTTGCAGCTTACGAAGAGTTTCTGCGCAGCGAAGTGAACGGCCTGTATGCCGCACAGGCTGGAGCCGTTTTCGGCTCGACACTTGAAGACAGTTGGAACCGGTTGATGGAGCGTTCAGGTTGGTGGGCGCCGAGCTATTCAAATGCAGACGAGCTGTGGCAGCAAATCAAGAAGCAGGGCGGGTGGTGGGAGCCGGCGTATTCGCATGGCGAGTGGAGCCGCGTGTTGCGCACCAAGTCCGGGCGCTTCGAGTTCTATTCGCAGGTGCTGGCAGACAGGGCAAAACAGCGCGGAAGCAACCCACAAATCGAGGACCGCGCGTGCCTGCCGCACCAACCTACGATTCCCGAAGCGAGCAGCAACTTCCCCTTGTTGTTGATGCCTGTGGAGCAGCTTCCACTTGCCGGCGGCGAGGGGGCACACCTGCCGTACCTGCAGCAGATCGCCGGCGTGCACGTCTTCGCCAACTGGGATAGCTGGCTGGAAATGCACCCTGAGACTGCGCGCACGTTCGGCATCGGCGATGGCGATTCGGTTTGGATCGAGTCACGCCGTGGACGTGTGCAGGCGCGCGCCCGTTTTTATGAAGGCGCGCGGCCCGGAGTGGTGCACTTGCCGCTCGGTTATGGCCATAAGTCAGGAGGCGAATGGGCGTGCCGGGGCGTCAATCCGCTGGAGATCGTAGAGGGGCAGCCGGACCAGGTTACCGGCCAATTCTCGGCCCATGGAACATACGTCAAGGTCTATCGCGCATAAAAAGGACGCGGCATGCCACGTTGGGGAATGGTGATCGATCTAGCGAAGTGTACGGCTTGTCAGGCGTGCACGGTCGCCTGCCAGACGGAAAACAACGTTCCGTGCGTCCCGCCCAAAGAAGCCGCGCGCGGGCGCATCATCTCGTGGATGAGCGTGCTTCCACAACTCGAGGGCGAATACCCACGGCTGAGCATGCGACCGACGCCGTTGCCGTGTGTCCATTGTGACAACCCGCCATGCATCCGCGTGTGTCCGGTACAGGCGACCGCGATCAACCCGGAAGGCGTGGTGCGACAGATTTATGCCCGATGCATCGGCTGCCGGTATTGCACCAATGCGTGCCCGTACACGCGGCGCATGTTCAATTGGTACAAACCCGAGTTTCCCGGGGAGTTTACCGAAGCGCTGAATCCGGATGTTTCCGTGAGGCCGAAGGGCGTGGTCGAAAAGTGCACGCTGTGTCATCACCGGCTGCAAAAAGCTCGCGACGAGGCGCGCGCCGCGAAACGTGAACTGGCCGAAGGCGATTATGTTCCGGCATGCGTCGAGATCTGTCCCGCGGGCGCCATGTACTTCGGCGATCTCGAAGACCATAACTCGACGGTAGCCACCTTGGCCCGCAGCCGTCGTGCGTTCAAGCCGTTGGAAGAACTCGGGACTCATCCCAAAGTGATTTATCTGGCACAAGGAGAGTGGAGCGGTGGAGACGGACAGGGACCACGCACATAGCGAACAGGACTGGGTGCTGTTGCAACCGGTAATCGCGACCCGCAGGCCATTTTACTACCTGGCGTTGTTCTTCCTGGGGTTCACCTCCATTGCATTCTTCGCCTGGATGTACCAGTTAAAGCTGGGCTTGGGCGTGACCGGCCTCAATGTGCCCGTGTACTGGGGCTTCTACATCACCAACTTCGTGTTCTTCATCGGAATCAGCCATGCGGGCACGCTGATCTCGGCTATCCTCCGCCTGTGTCACGCGGAATGGCGACGCTCAATTACCCGCGCTGCCGAAGTCATCACCGTGCTGGTGCTGTTCTTCGGTGTAGGCAGCGTGATCATGGACTTGGGACGTCCGGAACGCGCGCTGAACGTGCTCCTGCATCCGAACTTTCACTCACCGCTGCTGTGGGACGTGTGCAGCATCACTGTCTACCTGACCGCCAGCACGATTTATCTGTACCTGCCGCTGATACCTGACATTGCCATCCTGCGCGACCACGGCGCCAAACCCGCTTGGCTCTACCGCCGGCTCGCCATAGGCTGGTGCGCCAGTGAGAAGCAAAAGCGGGTGCTCAATCGTGCCATATCCGTCATGGCCGTGCTGGTCATCCCGATTGCGATTTCGGTGCACACGGTGGTGTCATGGGTGTTCGCCATGACCGTGCAGCCGATGTGGCACTCCAGCATCTTCGGTCCGTACTTTGTGGTGGGCGCGATCTTTTCTGGCATCGCCTCGTTGCTGATTGTGATGGCGCTAATCCGGAAAATTTACAACTTGCAGAACTACCTGAAGCCGATCCACTTTAACAATCTCGGGCTGCTGTTGCTGGTAATGGCCCTGCTGTGGTTCTACTTCACATTTGCCGAGTTCATCACAACGTTTTACGGCAGCGATCCTAGCCACCTGGTTGTCTTCTATTCGAAGCTCAGTGGCCGCTATGCCGTACCTTTCTGGACGATGGTGGTGACCTGTTTCATCATCCCCGTCGGCATTCTTGCCCGCCGGAAGACGCGCACGATCACGGGATGCGTGATTGCCTCGATCTCAGTGAACATCGGCATGTGGCTGGAGCGGTTCACGATCGTGGTGCCAACCCTTTCGCAACCGCGGCTGCCGTGGGCAAAAGCGAGTTATTCGCCGACATGGGTGGAGGTCGCCATCACCATCGGGTTTGGCGCCACCTTTATGTTCCTGTACATGCTCTTTACAAAATTTTTTCCCATCGTATCGATCTGGGAAGTGCAGGAAGGCCGTGAAACGGCTGTCCCTGAGGTGGTCACACGCGTGCAGTCATACTTCCCCAGTGAGACGGTCCCTTCCGCCTGAACCAGCAGCTTATCAATCTTCACGCCAAACTTCGGCAGGGGCTGCCGGTACGAATTTCGGACAGGAATGGCGGAATCGGACACCAGACGTGGCGCTGCGGGGTTCACGGTAGCGCAGCGGCGCTCGTAAGCTCCCGTTTTATTGCATCTCCCGGGCACGCCAACTTTCCTCCACTGCGGCGGCGATTGGCTGCGCAAGTGCTATCCCGTCGGTAGCTAGCCCGCAACAAGTGTGTTAGCAAGCGGGTCACATGATGGCCGCCGGGCGGCGGACATGAGGCAACAGGTTCTAAAGTGTGCGCCCTTTGGAAGCAGAGGGCATAGGTGATGAGACATAAGGAGGCGAACCGTGTCAAAAAGATTGTTAGCTCAATGGACAGCAATGTTTATCGCTCTACCCGCCATGATGATCGCAGTGTCGGCGTACGCGGAAGAACCGGCTCCGGCGCTGTTCAAAGCCAAATGCGCCATGTGTCACGGCGCCGATGCCACTGGAAACACACCCATGGGCAAGAAGTTCAACATTCCGGACCTGCGCGCGCCTGAGATTCAAAAGAAGCCCAAAACAGAGCTCGCGAATGCGATCGCAAAGGGGAAGAACAAAATGCCCGCGTTCGAAGGCAAGATGACGTCCGACGAGGTAAACGAACTCGCAACCTATGTTCGGCAATTGAAAAAGTGAGTCCCGAACGCCACACGCGTGGCGCACGAACTCAGGTCGCAATCCAGCCTCGAAAACGGCGCCAGTTGCTCAAAGCGTCCGACGCTAGCAACGACACTTCCGAGGCTAAACCGGCCCGAAGGCGCGCATTCTCAACTGACCTTCCTCTCACCCCACATAATGCGCGCCTTCTCCTTCGGAGTAAGACCACGCTGGCCGCTTGCAGTTGCTGCAGTCTGCTGTGGTCACCTGCAACGGTGTCCAGCGCGTTCCCTGCATCGTAAGCATTCCCGCGTTCCCAATCTGGCACGCTGTGGCTGACTATCACTGCGTTTCGCGAAGCAGGTGGAAGATACTGATAACGGGGGTGGGCCATGAACGTTGACACCAGGCAGAAGATTGAGGAGCGAATCCGTGAAATCGACGAATTGCTGCGGAGCTGGGAGGCATGTGAAATGACCGAAGGCTGGTTGTCGTACGGACCAGACACCGCCGAAGTCGCGAAGCTGTATCAGGAGCGAGAGCGGCTGCTGCAGGAACTGGCCAAGGCTGCGTAGCGCGCCTGAATGCGGGCAGCTAAGTGACACGCTCCGGTCAGGAGTTTCAGGTGCAGCCTAAAACAACCAAGAGACCTAACCCAACGAGGTGCTCTATGGCTACCGCGATGAAGAGGTTCTGGTTATGAAGGCGGAGAGCGGTACCGAAGGATGCTTGAGCGCAGTTCCCCTGTTCAATGCCGTGTACTGCGCCGATTGCGAAACTATCACCAACAGCCCGCACGATGCGTGCAGCGTTTGCGGCAGTCACTCTGTGGTGAGTCTTTTTCGGATGCTGGGAGGGGCTCTGCGGAGCGCAAAGGCACAGCCCACCACGAAAATGGCTAAGTACAACCTCAACCTTGCGGCCGAAGTACGTGAAATCCCAGCAGACGAGCTAACCCATGTCATCGAGTTCGTAACCCGCTTGGCGGAGGCAAGCAGGGATGTGAAAAGCCTCCACATCAATGTAGAACCTGTCTTCGATGCAGAAGCGGTGTTCAGAGCAGCCTGAAGTTCTCTCCTCCTGCGTGGACTGCGGCAGGTGAATCCGCGGGCCGCTGCGCAACACGGGGCCGAGAAGCGAGTATGTTGGCTATTTCCAATGGCAGAGGGCAAACTGATTCTGCATGTCCGGGGAGCCGACAAGCTGGTGAAGGCCGCCTTGCTGCGCCCGTGAATGGCCGGTGTATCAGGTGGCGCGAAGCGTAAGGTTGAAGCGATGCCTTGCAATGTGGAAGGATGTGCCCGTCCGACTTTCGCTCGCTGCGCGAAGTGCGGTGGGGAAGTCTGCGGCGGTCATGCTGAAGACTGCGAATGCTGTGACAAAACATTCTGCCCAATTTGCTACAAGCAGCACGCTCGCGAAGAAGAAATCTACTGAAGAGCCTAAGCCACGCGTTCTGCCCCATCCGAAATCGTCGCTTCTTCAGGTTAGTCTAGTGCACAAGTAATTCCGAACAGCTCAATCGGAACCCAAGAAGTTGCGGGGTTCGCGTTGAGCGGCGAGGCACCGGGGCCCACAACCTATTTCGCCAGCGGCGAAGGGAGCACCGGGGGCTTGGTTGCCGTGCCCTCAGGATGTTTCACCGAGACTTCGTCGAACAGAAGCGACGGTGTGACGAAGGAGACCACCGATGTCTTCTGCCTAGCATTTCCGCCGCCACCGAGCAAAGCGCCGAATGAGAAAAACGCACCGTGATAGACGCCTGGTTTATCGACTGCAGCCAAAATTTCCTTGAAGGCCGCCAAGGGAATGGGTCCGACATCGGCGCGCACCATTTCCTCATGACCATCGGGAAACAGCTTGTAAGCCGCGATGCCTCCGGTGTTGGCGCCGCTTCTGGCCATGGAGAGCCGCATCAACGCATTGACGCTGCTGGCGCCGAGATGGCGGAGGACGATGCCGTAACCATAACCGCGTTGCTGCGCAACCCGGAGCAGTTCCTTGCGCAGGTCCGCGCTGGTTTGCGGCTTGAGCGTCGACAGGAACAGATTGCTGGGCGCCGCCGCTCCCGTGCTTCGTGCGCTGCCCGTGCTTGCTTTGGTCTGCGGAGTTGGAGTGCGGGTCGCCAGCAGGTTCTTGAGTCGCCCGGCTTCCACAATGGCAACTGCTCGAGTGGGAACACCCTCATCATCGATAGCGTAGGCGCCCAGCAATTCGGTTTCGCCAAGGTGATCCGGGCGAGGATTATCGGTGAGATCGAAATATTCGGGCATCACCTTGCCGCCCATGCGATCGGCGAGGCTGCCGCCGAATTGAGCCAAGACCTGCTTGAACTGGACCTGAAACTGCGGGTCATCGCTGAGCGGAATGCGGAATGCTACCACCGCGGGCGCGAACACCTGGGCCATGACTTCGCCTGCCGCTTCGCTCTCGAACAGGACAGGGCCGTTGTAGGTTTCCAGATCGGCGGCGACCTGGAGGCCTTTGACACGCGCCAGCAACTCGCGAGTGCGGGCCTGCAAATCTTCCGCGCGCAGAACGCCGACCGAGCGGCCATAAACCTGGAACACATCGCCGAGCGGCTGGCCGTCGCGGGCCCGGGTGAAAGCGCGAACGTTCAGAATGATGAGAGGCTCAGCGCGGGTGAAAGAGGTGCCCTCGCTGTCGATGAAGCGCACGAAGCTGTCGACCACCCACACATCCACGCCGGACATCAAGATCTCGGGCGAGTCGCGAAACAAGCCCGACAAATCTCGCGCCAGCTTTTCCAACGCCGCGACATCGACCTTGAGGTCACCATGTTTATCGGCTACCGAGTTGGGCGATTGCGGGGCAAAATCGGGCAGATCCTGACCCGGTTCGCGGTGTTTAAGAACGGAGCGTTTGGAAGCCAGCTCGGCCGCGGCTTGTTTGTACTGGCCGTCAGTTTCCAGCCAGATCTGGCGACGAATCTGGTCGTAGTCGTCATCCAGGGGCAGCGACGTGTGACAGCCGCAATTCCCACCTCCGAACCCGGACGATGACAGGGCGAGAAAATTGGTGTTGTCGAGGGCAAAGTCGCCGACGCGTACATCCACGTCGAGGGCACGGGCATGGGAAAGATCCTTGTCGGTCAATTGGCCCAAGGCAGCCGAAATCTTGGTTGTGGTGGTGTCGTCGACTCGGTAGGCAATAAAGTAAGGCTTATCCAAGTCGGCGAGTCGAAGTTGCGAGATGGAACGCGACATTTCGTCGCGCATGGCCTTGATCACCACATCGTCCTGTCCCCAGGCGACAGAGCCCACGCATAGTAGAAGCATCAGCAGACGGCAAAATGAATGTTTCAAGATTTCTCCTCGACGATCTCGGCTTAGTTCCCGAGCGCAACTGGGGACGGCAGAATCGGTTTGCGTTCCTGAGATTTCTCTTTGCGCTGCACCTCAATTTGCTCGAGGAGCACCCCCGGAGCTACCGCCGACACCGGCACCCAGCCGGATTCGGCGCCGCAAATCCCGTCAAATACGCCGGGCTCGTTATCGGCAGCGACAATTTTGCTGAACGCGATCAAAGGCGTGCCAATCAGGTCAAGACCGCGAACCAGTTGTTCTCTGCCGTCGGGGTAGATGCGGTAGACCAGGGTCGGCATGACGCTGAACGCATTCGGCATACTGCGTGAAGTAAAGGTGACGCCGCCCTTGATGTCTTCCAGGAGCATTCCGTAGGGCTTCTTGGCTGCCTTGATGCGCTCGATTAGCTTTTTCTTCAACTCGGCACGGGAAATGGTTTGCGAGGCCTCGACGATGAGATTGGATTGTCGCGCAGACGCGGGGTATCCCGGTTGATGGCGTCCATGACCATTGGAGGCGGTAAACTCAGCCATGGGCGAACGGGACATTAGGAACGACTTGAATATGCCTTTGTCGACGACGGTCACCCGACGCGCCTTCACGCCTTCGTCGTCGAACGGGTAGTGCCCAACCAGATCGAAGGTGCCCGTATGGCTGAGGGTCGGATCGGAATACACGGAGAGAAATGTGGGCAGCACCTGCTGATTGATCTTCTTCTTGAAGGTTTGCGCGTCGTCGTCGTTCTTAAGCCGCGCGCCCTCGATGCGATGGCCGAAGATCTCGTGAAAAAATACCGCACTGGCGCGGCCGGAGAGAATCGCGGGACCCGTATAGGCCTCGGCTAGCGGCGCCTTTTGCAGCGCCAACAGAGTGTCGATCATCTTTGAGACGGTTTCCAGCACAACGTCGTCGCTGGGTAGACCTTCTGGGGCGAACGACATGAACATCTGCTGGAGCGGAAGAATTTCGCCGTCTTCGGCGCGTATGGAGGCGGAGATGTCCAGCTTGTAGAGAGGCGTGGAAGTGCGAATCTCGGCGCCATCGGTATTGACGTAGCGTCGGGTCAACAGCTCGGCGCTGGCAGTAATGTCGGCGTCGACGATATCGGCATTCTTGCGGAAGGGGCGACCGTAGTGGCGAACCTTTTCCTCCCAGGCGGCGCTGTCGAAGCGCAACGGCTCGGCAACCTCAGAATATTTTTGCGCCGGCGCTGGAGAGAAGTCGGGCGAGTCGTCTTCCTCGGCGACCTTGAGTTCGCGGTTCGTCTTCATGGCTTCGAAGCGCTGTACCGCATCGTTATAGTTGCGGTCCGTTTCCAGCCACAGGGCGACTTTCAAAGCGTCGGCGGCGTCCTCGATCGGGATCTGGCCACGAAACTGGCCGTAGCGCCCGCCGGTAAACATGGGGCTGTGACTGCTGTCACGTTTGTATTCGCCAATGCGCAAATCAATGCGCAAATCGATGTCCAGCACCCGAGTCCGCTTCTCGCGGCTGGCGGTCAGCGCACCGAAGGAAGAAGTCACATGGAACGATTGGTTGTCCTCCAACTGGTAGGAAATGAAGTACGGAGGAGTGGGCTCCCGCTTCAGAGCGCTGAAGGAGCGGTCGAGTTCCTGGCGCAGCGATTGCATTACCGCGTCGCTTGGTTTGCTCTCCTGGCCAGAAATAAGAAAAGGAAAAAGCAGCGACAGCAGGCAAAGGCCATGATGGAATCGCAAAGACACCTCACGCTAATGAATGAATATGCGGCAGTGTGGACTAGAGAGAGGCGCAATCGCTAGTTACGTTTGAAGCAGCACCTTCGGGTTTTGGAACGTCGCGGGCGAGGGCGCCCGCGCCACATGTCTTTAGTCTCCGGCCACGACTTCAGGGCGGCGGGTAGCGGTGGGGCGAAGAGGCGGCGCAGCCTTCTTGCGCTGAGTGGCGAGGAGGCGATAGCCGAGCAGGATGGTGAGCACCAGCGCGTAGTACTCGGGCTTGCGGACGTCGGCCTTGACCAACCACCAGTAGTGGATGACGCCGGCGATGGCGCTGATGTAGATGAGGCGGTGCAGCGTCACCCAGCGCTTCCCCAGGCGGCGGATCATGCCCTGCGTCGAAGTCAGCGCCAGCGGGATCAACAGCACGAACGCGGTGAAGCCAACGGTGATGAATTTCCGCTTTGCGATGTCCTTCAACATCTCATTCACATCGAAAAACTTGTCCAGAAAGATGTAGGTGGTGAAGTGCAGGCTGGCGTAGAAGAAGGCGAACAAGCCGGTCATGCGGCGGAAGCGGATGAGCCAGTGCTGGCGGGTAAGCTTGCGCAGGGGCGTGATGCTGAGCGTCAGCATCAGAAAGATGAGGGTCCAGTCGCCGGTGGAGTGGGTGATGACTTCAATGGGATTGGCGCCCAGCATGTGCTGGTAGCCTTTCCAGCCCAGGCGCGCCAGCGGGATGAGGGCGGCGAAGGAAACGACGACTTTGAGGCTTTTCACTTTCACCAGGATTCAGGCTCGAGCATCAGTGCCAAGTTCTAGGATTCGAGTATTGGATGAGCAATACAGGTCGCTCGACTCCTGTTGCCATGGGGTCCTTCGACTCGCGCCGCCCTGCGACCTCGTTAGTGTCAGGCTCATCGCGCGGGGCTCGCTCAGGATGACATCGCTGCGCGGTTCTTGCTTCAACCTTCAACCCAGCCCGTGCGGTTCTTGTTTCTACCGACGCGATCAGTAGTACTTCTTCAAATCCATTCCCGAATACAACGACGCCACCCGGTCCTGATAGCCGTTGAACATGAGCGTGGAGCGCTTGAAGAATTCGCCGATGCGGCGTTCCTTGGCCTGGCTCCAGCGCGGATGGTCGACGTTGGGGTTGACGTTGGAATAGAAGCCATACTCGTTGGGCGCGGCCTTGTTCCATGCGGTCGCCGGCTGCTTGTCCATGAAGCGGATGCGAACGATGGATTTGCAGCTCTTGAATCCGTACTTCCACGGCAGCACGATGCGCACCGGCGCGCCGTCCTGGTTGGGCAGCACCTCGCCGTAAAGGCCGAAGGTGAGCAGGGCCAGCGGATTATTCGCTTCGTCCATGCGCAGACCTTCGGTATAGGGCCAATCGAGCACGCGGTAGCGCACACCCGGCATTTGCGCGGGATCGTCGAGCGTGGTGAACTCGACGTACTTGGCCTTGCCCAGCGGTTCGACCTGGCTGATGAGTTTGCTGAAGGAATAGCCGACCCAGGGAATTACCATGGACCAGCCTTCGACGCAGCGATGGCGATAGACGCGCTCTTCCAGCGTGGCCAGCTTGAGCAGGGAATCGATGTCGTAGGTCCTGGGCTTCTGCACCATGCCCTCGACCTTCACCGTCCAGGGGCGCGTGCGGAAGTTCTTGGCCAGTCCCGCGGGCTCGTACTTGTCGGTGGAAAACTCGTAGAAGTTGTTGTAGTTGGTGATGTCCTTGTAGGGAGTCTGCTTCTCGTCGGTATTGAACTGGCCTTTCACCACGCCGGGAAGTTTCTCGCCCCCTTCGGCAGGCAGCGGGAAGGCGGCACCGATGGCAGCGGCGCCGGCGAGGGTCGCTGCGCCCGCCAGGAACTTGCGGCGGTCAAGATAAAGACTCTTACCAGTGATTTCGGAGGAGCGGATGTCTGTGGCCTTTTTGATCAGCATGAATTTCCCACACCTTGACTCAATGCTAGCACTTACACGCTATGAGATGACGCGCGGGGCGGGAAAGTTACAGGCAGTGGAACGGAAGGGGCTTATAGATAGATGGAAAAACCCCACCCTATCTCGCCTAGAGAACCGGGCGAGATAAGGGTGGCATCCGGTCAGAGCGGGGCCAACTGCCCCGTGGTGGGCTCGGCTCAACAGTACCAGGGCTCGGTGAGGTAGGGCACAGTGGCGCGTGATGGCGTTGCCGGCGTTAGCGGCAGGCGGGACGGTTCGGCGGCGCCGGTGAACTCGGCCGTGAGGCGGCGGACGTTTTCGAAGATGCTGCGCCTACCGTGGCCGACGGCGGTGAGCGTCTGGACGCGGCTCTGAATCTCGCGCTGCAGGGCGTCGACACGCGGATCGGGATGGCCCCAACGGTAGCTGAGCGCGGCCTGGTCGAAGGGCCCGATGATCTTCTGCACTTCGGAAAGTTCGAGCAGGCGCGAGCCGGCGGGGATCAGGAGACGGATGGCGAGCTGCACGGAGGAGAGGTTCGCGATGAGATTCAGATCGGAGATCGTCTCGAGAAATTCAGCGTAGCCTTCTAGAGCGATCCACGGGGTGAAGGCGACGAAGGTCGGGGCAAGGGTGAGGCCGGTGTGGCGGAAGAGTTCGACGACGCGGAAGAAATCGTCGCGAGTATGGCCCTTGTCGAGGAGGGCGAGCACGCGGTCGTCGAGCGATTCGACGGCGGAGGTGACAAAGGCGCAGCCGGTGTCGCGCAGGAAATGGAGATCGGCGACGTGCCTGAGCAGGTGCTCGACTTTGATGGTGACGTCGTAGGTGAGGCGCGGGAATTCGCGGTGCAGGGCGCGCACCAGTTCGAGCGCGTGGGTGATGCCGTTGAAGAAGTCGGGGTCGCCGAAGGTGATGTGCTCGGCGCCGGCGGCGACCTGGCGGCGTATGTCTTCGAGCACAATATCTCGTTGCACGATACGAAATCTCCCCTGGTACACGGGCACAATCGGGCAGTGGCGGCAGAGGTGCTTGCAGCCGCGGCTGGCCTCGGTGTAGCCGACGGTGCGGAGCGAGCCGTCGGGAAGAACGAGGCGCGCATACTGGCAGAGCCCGGGCAGGCCGGTGCGGTCGGGCACGCGGAATTGCAGGCGGTCGAGGGAGATGTCGGGTCGGGATTGCGGCGGGAGTTTGCGGCCGTCATGGGTGAGGGCGCGCACGGTTTCGGTCAGGGCGGGCTCGAATTCGCCGCCGAAGATGGCGCCGACGCCGGCTTGGCGCAAAAGATCGGCGTTCAGTGGCGCGTACAGTCCGTAAGCACAGACTTGAGCGTTGGGCTTAAGCGCGCGGACGCGCTGGATGACAGCGAACGCGAGGCGGGTGGCGGTGTGCATGGGGAGATAGAAGGCGATCAGGTCGGCGGCGCGGACTTGCGCTTCGCTTAGATCTTGCTGCGAGAGATCGAGGCAGGAGACCTCGGCGCCTTCGGCGCGCAGCCAGGCGGCGGGAGAGGCGAGGCCGAAAGGCTGGCGCCCGAGTTCGTAGGTCGAGATGAGAAGGACGTTGACGGCAGCCATGCAGCCCCCACCGCATCCATGGTAACGCAAGGTGCAGGGCGGGGCGTGCGCGCGGATTGGAGCGCGCAAACATCCAAGGGCCCGAACCAGGCGCGTTCTGCTGTCAGCGCACATTTTTGTCTGGCCGGCGGCGGGCATTGCGCGCGCACTGATTCGATACAATGGCGGCGTGAGCCGCCTTCTGCCCTTGTTCCCGCTCGACGTGGTGCTGTTTCCCGGAGCGGCGCTGCCGCTGCACATCTTCGAGCCGCGCTACAAGGAAATGATCGGGGAGTTGCTGGAGACGAAGGAAAAATTCGGGATGGTGCGCGGGACAGCGGAGGGCGTGGCGAGCGTCGGTTGCACGGCCGAGATCGTTGCGGTGACCAAGCAGTACGAAGATGGGCGCATGGACATCGTGACCGAGGGGCGGGAGCGCTTCGAGGTGATGGACATCAACACCGAGCGCAGTTTCTATCGCGCGGAGGTTTTGTACCTGGTGGATGAGCCGGAGCCACCGCAAAAAGAGCGGAGCGCCCGGCTGATCGACATCCACACGGAGGCGCTGCGCTTGCTGGGCGCAACGGCGGAGGCGCCGCCGCTGGCGGAGAAGGAATTGTCGTTCATGGTGGCGGGGTCAATGCCGTTCGATCTGGATTTCAAGCAGAAGCTGCTGGCGATGCGGTCGGAGCCTAAGCGGGTGGAGGCGTTGCTGAAGTATTACGAGGGCATTCTGCCCAGCTTGCGCCGGGCGGTGAAGGCACGGCAGAAGTCGGGCGGGAATGGGCACGTGTGAGGCGGTCGGGCGTTGGCAAAAGCAGATTCCTCGCTGCGCTCGGCATGACAAGCTGCTGCGTTCGAACCTTCCGTTAGAGTCTTCGCAAGTCCTTAAACTCTATTTGTAGAGCTGGTCGATTTTGGCGGCGAGGATGAAGTCGCTTTTGGTGAGGCCGTCGATCGCGTGCGTCCAGATGGCGATCTCGACCTTGCCCCAGGTGAGGAAGATGTCGGGATGATGCCCCTGCTGCTCGGCGAGATCGCCGACGCGATTGACGAAGGCGAGGGCCTTGACGAAGTCGGGGAAGGTGAAGGCCTTGTGCAGGTGATGCTCGTTGATGACTTCCCAGCCGGGAAGTTTGCGCTTCATCTCTTCCAGATCTTTTCCCTTCAGCGCGGGTACGCCGCCGCGGCAGGGCACGCAGGTGAGGCTGGCGAGTTCCGACATGGCTCTCCTCCTCCACGATTTAGAGCGCGCGCCGGGAGAAAGGTCGCAAAAAAGCGGTTTTCGGCTGTGCGGCTTGGAAAGGCGCGGCTCCCTCGACCGCGCTCGGGATGGGTTCCGCCGCGCCCTTCAGAAACAAGGTTAATTACCAACAACCATTACTCGGCGGCTTTGGCGAGGTGCAGGTCAAAGCCGGTCTTGGGCAACAGCGAGGTCAGTTCAAAGACCTTGAAGCCATCGCCAGAAATTTCGGTCTGGCGGAAGACGCCCGGCTCGACCTCGGAGACCTGGCGGCGGCCGTCCATGTCGTCGAGAAACTGCTGCGCGGTGCGAACGTCCACCCGGACGGGTGCAACCGCGCGAATCGGCATCGCTTCGGCGGCGTAGGAGCGCACCAACTTCGGCCAGTATTTTTCCAGCAGCGAAGTGCTGGCGAAAATGTCCACCCAAACGAGGCGACCCGCGACAGCGGCGACGACGCCCACGGCGTTGCGCGCGCGCAGATCGCGGATGAGGCCCTGATAATCGCGCTGCACGGGCGCGGCGATTTCGTCCACCTGCCTTTTGACTTCGGAGTTATCCATGACGCGGGCGTAGGAAGTGGTGCCGGCGATTTCCGCAGCGGCGGGGGCGGGAACGGAGCGGCCGGCGACAGCGGCGGAATTGCGCACCTCGTTCCAGACTTTCTGCTGGTCCTTATCGGCCATGGCCTTGGCACGCACGCTGGGCTGCGCCATCTGTGAGGTCATGCCCTTGAAGTTCGCGTTAACCTCGGTCCAGCGGCCGGGCTCGACGCAGAAAACGCTGAGATCGACGGGATCGCTATGTGCGGGGACGAGCCGGTCCTTGCCGATGACGCGATCCTGCTTGCCGCCGGTGACAATTTCTCCGGCGAGCAGGAGCAGAGGACGGCTGGAATTGTTGATCAGCACCAGGCGATTGACCTCGCCTCCGCCGGCGGGAATCGGGCGGCCACCGCGGCGGATGAGCGGCTGGATACGTCCGGCTTCGCTGACGATGACGTCGCCGGAGCGAAGACCTTCGTCGAGGGTCATGAACGCGGAGGTGTCGTGCGTACTGGGAGCGACGACTGGAAAGATGGTGAGATTACCGTGGCTGATAGGCGAGAGCACTTTGTAGCCGGAGCTTACCTCGCCGGCGAGGGCGGCCAGCGACACGGCGAGGACGAAAATAAATGCTGCAAGTTTGCGGGGCATGTCCGTTCTCCTTGGCTGGACTGGCGGCACTGTGCCTCGCCTGTCCTGCTGGCGGAAGAACGATGCGAGTTGCGCCACTTGCGAAGAAAATTTGCAGCGGCGCGGTGGAGCCGAGCGGCAGATGTTTTGGTACCATCCAGCCATCATCGTTATGAGCGGGAGTAGCCAATCCGAGGCGGCGGGCGCGTTTCTGGCGGGTAGGGAGCCGCTGATCGCGGAATTGTTTGAACGCAGCGGCGGTGCGCGCTACGGGATGTCGGCGCTGGATTTCGCGCGCGTGCTGGAAGGGATCGCCGCCAGGTATCTACCGGCTGAGGCCACGGCGGAGGAAACGCGCGAGTTGATGGTCAGCCTGCGGGTGGAGGAGTTAGCGCTGGCGCGCGCATGCGCCGCGGGCGACGAGCGCGCGTGGCAGGATTTCCTCATCCGCTTTCGCGAGAAGCTGTACGAGGCGGCACTGCGGATCGCGAAAAACGATGCCACCGGGCGCGAGCTGGCGGATTCGCTGTACGCTGACTTGTACGGCACGACGACGCGCGAGGGGCGCAGGGTGTCGAAGCTGGAGTCGTACACCGGGCGCGGATCGCTGGAAGGATGGCTGCGCACGGTGCTGGCGCAAGAGTTCGTTAACCGCTATCGCAGCCAGCGGCGCCTGGTCAGCCTGGAGGAGAAGGACGAAGAGGGCGTGCAGTTTGCAGCGGCGGCGCCTTCGGCTGCCGTTGCGGTTGATCCGCGCCTGGAAGCGGCGACCGACGAAGCGCTGGCGCAGTTGAATGCGGAAGAGAGATTCGTGCTGGCGGCATACTTTCTCGATGGCAGGACACTGGCGGAGATCGCGAAGACGCTGCGCGTGCATGAATCCACGATCAGCCGCAGAGTGGAGAAGCTCACGGCCGCGGTTAGGAAGCGAGTCCGCAACGGACTGACGGCTCGCGGGATGAGCAAGCGCCAGGCGGAAGAGGCGCTGGAGGCGGACGTTCGCGATGTCCAGGTGGACGTGCGCGCACGGCTGGCGCAAGAAAGTCAGCAGGCGACGTTCTATGGTGGAGGCGGGCGCGTCGGTGGGAATGAGCAGATGAGATGAGCGAGTTACCCAAATTCGTGAGGCAGCGGCTGCAGCAGCCGGCGGCAGGAGAACATCCGGATGCCAATTTGCTCGCCGCATTTGCCGAGGACGCACTGACCCAACGCGAGCGCGCGCAGGTGCTGGCGCATTTGAGTGCGTGCAGCGCGTGTCGCGAGGCGGTATCGCTGGCATCGCCGGAGGTCCCGGCGGCTGCGCCCGCTGCGGTTCCAGGTGGCACGCGGTGGGCGCGCTGGCCGATGTTGCGCTGGGCGGGAGTCGCGGCGGCGGTGGTGGTGGTCGCGGCGGCGGTCATGGTGCAGAATTCGCGGCGGACGGTGTCGGTCACGAAAGTCGCGAGTGAAGAGTCGGTTGCTAAGCCGGCGGAGCGGAAGCGGGCCGAAGAGACGTTGGCTGATGCGAAAGGCCCAGCGCCGGCGCAAGATCGCGTGCTGGAGAAGGAGAGCCGCACTGCGCGCCTCTCGGGTCGGGCAGAAATCAGAGCCGACAAGAAGAAGGATGCGATCTCTGGCGTGATGGCGAACGCGGCTCCAGCTCATGGCAACCGAGTCGTGCAGAGCAATGAGGCAGCGCAATCGCAGGCGCACGACCAGGCGCCCGGGATGGCGGCGCCTGCGCCACGAGCGCCAATTAATGAAAGCGCAAACGCGCCGATTGGGGGCGTGGCGGCGATGGAACAGTCGAAGCAGCAGCAGGCGATTGCGCCTGCGTCCCAAGCCGGCAGCGCGCGTGATTCGGCGGAGGTGATGGCACAAACGGATGCGGTGGCTGCGCAGAAGGTCAAGACCGAGGGCAAGGATAAGTTTGTACTGAATGGCCGGGCCGGCGCGCGCCGCGCTACTGCGCCTGCATCGGAGGAGGCGGGCAGTCCGATAATGAAAACGGCGTTGAGCGCACAGATGCACTGGCGCGTTTCCGCCGAGGGCACACTGGAACGCTCAACCGACGCCGGGCGAACGTGGCAATTCGTGCGTGTCGGCGCATCAACGCCTACGTTCCGGACGTTGGCCGCCGTGGGCCACGATCTGTGGGCTGGGGGCGCGGGCGGCGCGCTCTATCATTCGCCGGACAACGGGCGCATGTGGACCCGCATCGTGGTGACGGCAGGCGACGCGACGTTGGAGTCCGACATCGCGCGCGTGGAATTCAGCGACGCGCAGCACGGCGCGGTGACCACTACCGAAGGCGAAACTTGGACGACCGCCGACGGGGGCGCGACGTGGTCAGTGCATCATTGACCCGGGGGGTTCTGACGCCGAAGACGCGACCTTGTCTGCCCGTGTTTTTTCATTTGACAGCAGGGATACGTCACGTATGATTGTGACGAATATGACTTCGCTGACCCATCGCCATCACCATCATCGCCACGGCGAAAACGTGTCAGCGGAGGTCTCCAGCTAAGCAACCGGCAATTCTAAAGACCTAGCCCGCTGACAACCTCAGCGGGCCTTTTCATTTTGGCGAGGAGAACATGGTGGAAATCGATTTCGACAAGATGCAGGGCCTGGCGCCGGCGATCGTGCAGGACGACGCGACCGGGGAGGTCCTGATGCTCGGGTTTATGAACCGGGAGGCGCTGCGAATCACGCTCGACTGCGGTTACGCGACCTTCTTCAGCCGCACCCGCGGGAAGTTGTGGACGAAGGGGGAAACCTCCGGCAACCGCCTTAAGGTGACGGCGCTCACCACGGATTGTGACCAGGACTCGTTGCTGGTGCGGGTGCAGGTGGAGGGCGAAGGCAAGGTCTGCCACGAGGGGACGCGCTCCTGCTTCACCAGGCGGCTGGCGCCGGCAAGCGATGGCGGTGCGCGATGAAACTCCGACTGGGAATACCGAAAGGAAGCCTGCAGGAGGCCACGATCCAGTTGTTCGACCGGGCGGGGTTCAAGATCTATGCGAACGGGCGCTCGTATTTCGCGGGCACCGACGATCCCGAAATCGAATGCATGTTGATCCGCGCGCAGGAAATGGCACGCTACGTCGAGCACGGCGCGCTGGATGCCGGCCTGACGGGGCACGACTGGGTGATCGAGAGCGGGCTGGAGGTGGTGACGGTGGCCGACTTGGTGTATGCGAAGCAGAGCCGCGGGAAGGTGCGCTGGGTGCTGGCGGCGCCGGAAGAGTCGCCGTTCCGACGGGCCGAGGATCTGGCGGATTGCATCGTGGCGACGGAGCTGGTGAACGTGACGCGCCGCTACTTCGAAGCGCGCGGCATTCCGGTGAAAGTGGAATTTTCCTGGGGCGCCACCGAGGTGAAGCCGCCGATGCTGGCGGACGCGATTGTCGAAGTCACCGAGACGGGGAGCTCGCTGCGCGCGAACCGGCTGCGGATTCTGGACACGGTACTGGAATCGAACACGCAGCTCATCGCCAATACGCGAGCGTGGCAGGACAACGCCAAGCGGCAGAAGATCCAGAACATCGCGCTCATGCTGTGCGGAGCGATCTCGGCGCAGGGGCGGGTCGGGCTCATGCTGAACGTGCAGAAGGCGGATCTTGCCGCCGTGCTTGCCGTCTTGCCTGCTTTGAAGCGGCCGACAATTTCTGCGCTCGCCGATGAGGACTGGGTGGCGCTGAACACGGTCATTGAGGAAAGCGTGGTGCGCGACGTGATCCCGCGGCTGAAGGCGGCCAATGCGCAGGGAATCGTGGAGTATCCGCTGAACAAGGTGGTGGTGTGATGCGGATCGTGCGTGGGCGCAGTCTGCGGGCGGAGGTGGAGCGGTTGGCGCGCCGCGCCACGCAGCCGAATCTAAGGGCAGCGAAAACGGCACAACGCATTGTGAGCGATGTCCGCCGGCGAGGTGACGCAGCGCTGCGGGCCCATTCCAAGCGATGGGACGGTTTGGCCAAGGGCCAGGCTCTCGAGGTGTCGGGCGCGGAAATGAAGGAAGCGCTCGCGTCGGTGTCGCGGGAATTTCGCGTTGCGCTGGAGAAGGCGGCACGAAACATCCGCCAGTTCTGCGAGTGGCAGATGCCGCGCAAGTTCACGCGCGAAATCCAGCCGGGAGTCTCGGTCGGGCAGGTGATCCGGGCGCTGGATTCGGTCGGGTGCTACGTGCCGGGCGGGCGATATCCGTTGCCGTCTTCGCTGCTGATGACGGCGATCCCGGCGCAGGTGGCGGGAGTGGCGCGCATCGCGGTCGCCTCGCCCCGGCCGGCGCGCGAAACGCTGGCGGCGGCGGCGCTGCTGGGAGTCGAGAAACTCCTTCGTATCGGCGGCGCGCAGGCGATCGCGGCGTTTGCCTACGGTACGGAGAGCGTGCCGCGGGTCAGCAAGATTGTGGGCCCGGGGAACAGTTTTGTAACCGAAGCGAAGAAACAAGTCGCCTTCGATTGCGCGATTGACATGGTGGCGGGACCGACGGAGGTGGTGATTGTCAGCGACCACGGCAGCCCCGCATTTATCGCGTCCGACCTGGTCGCGCAGGCGGAACACGATGCCGAGGCGATCGCGGTTTTTGTCACGTCGTGCGGGAGCCTCGCGCGCACGGTGGCGCAGGCGGTGCGGCGCGCAGCGCGGGGAAACGGTACGGCAGAGGAGTCGCTCCGGAGAAACGGCGTGATCCTTGTCGCGAAATCCAGGGCTGAGGCGTTGGGGATCGCGAACGAGATTGCCGCCGAGCACATCACGGTGTCACGCGAGGATGTGTCGGCTATCACGAACGCGGGGTCGATCTTTGTCGGCGACTATTCGCCGCAGGCCTTCGGCGACTACGCGTGCGGGCCGAACCACGTGCTGCCGACCGGCGGCTCGGCGCGGTTTCGCGGCGGCCTGAGCGTCATGGACTTCGTGAAGATTATCAGCGTGCAGGAGGTATCGCAGCCGGGCTTGGAGCGCGCAGCAGCCGTGGTCGAGACGCTGGCGAGTGCTGAAGGCCTGGTGGCACATGCGGAATCCGTTCGCGCAAGGTGCGCCCATGCTTAGGCCGTCAGAAAGCGTAGCGGGCGTAAAGCAATACCACCCGCCGCTGAGCGGACGAAGCGGGCTGCGCCTGGACTTTAACGAGAACACCGTCGGATGTTCGCCGCGAGTGGTCGAGTGCCTGCGCTCGATCAGCGCCGAGGAACTGACGCGTTATCCGGAGCGCGAGCCGGTGGAGCGCGTGGTGGCCGGATGGCTCGGGCTTTCGGCAGCGGAAGTTGCGCTCACGAATGGAGTGGATGAGGCGATCCACCTGTTGTGCGAGACGTATCTGCAGCCGGGCGACGAGGCGATCGTGGTGGTACCGACGTTCGGGATGTACCGGGTGTACGCGTCGGCAGCGGGAGCGAAGGTGGTGAGCGTGCCGGCTGGTGAGGATTTTCGCTTCCCGACGGGCGAGGCGCTGAAACGGATTTCTGGCCGGACGAGATTGATCGCGATCGCAAATCCGAACAATCCCACGGGGACCGCGGCATCTGCCGACGACCTGCTTACCATCGCCGAACGCGCGAGCGCGGCCGCGGTGCTGATTGACGAAGCGTACTTCGAATTTTACGGACGGAGCCTCATCGGCGAGGTGAGCCGCCGCAAGAACCTGTTCATCGCGCGCACGTTCTCGAAGGCGTACGGCATGGCGGGGCTGCGCGCGGGCGTGCTCGCCGGGCCGGCCGAGCAGATGGAGTTCGTCCGGCGAATCGCGTCCCCGTACAACGTGAATGGAGTCGCGCTCGCATGTTTGCCGGCGGCGCTTGCGGATCGCGAGTACGTCAGCGCGTATGCGGAGGCGGTGCGGCGGGGGCGGGCGCGGCTGCAAGACGAACTGGGCGCGCTGGGGATCAAATGCTGGCCCAGCCAGGCAAATTTTGTACTCGCGCAGTTCGGGACCGCGCGCGCAAGGTTCGTCACGGCGATGCGGCAGCGGAAAATCCTGGTGCGCGACCGCAACAACGACCCAGGGTGCGCCGGATGCGTGCGCATCACCGTGGGAGCCGACACCCACATGGACGCGCTGATCGCCGCGTTGCGCGAATACGCTCGCGAGGGCAAACGCGCCGCCGAGGTGCCGGCATGAGAACGGCAAATCTTCACCGCAAGACGAACGAGACCGACATCCGTTTGCATCTGCGGCTGGAAGGGAGCGGCCGGTATCGCGTATCCAGCGGAATCCGGTTTTTCGACCACATGCTGGAGCTGTTTGCGCGCCACGGCGGATTCGACCTGGAGCTCACGGCACAAGGTGATCTGGATGTGGACCAGCATCACACGGTGGAGGACGTTGGAATCGCGCTGGGCGAGGCGTTCCATAACGCGCTGGGAGACAAACGGGGAATTTTGCGCGCCGGGTACTTCCTAATGCCGATGGACGAGACGCTCGGGCTGGCGGCGGTCGATTTCGGCGGGCGGTCGCAGGCGGTGATTGCAACCAAGGTGCGCACTCCTCTGGTGGGAGACTTGCAATCGGAATTGGTGCACGACTTCTTTGAAGGGTTCGCGCGGGGCGCGCGCGCCAATGTGCACGTGAAGGTGATGTACGGACGGTCGAACCACCATAAGATCGAGGCGCTGTTCAAGGCGTTCGCGCGGGCGGTGCGCGTGGCGTGCTCGCGAGACCCGCGGCTGCGGCGCATGCTGCCCAGCACCAAGGGGCTGTTGTGATCACGATTGTTGACTACAAGGCGGGCAACCTCGCTTCGGTGCAGAAGGCGTTCACGCACCTCGGGTGTGTGACCGAGATCACCAGCGATCCGGACGTCGTCGGGGCAGCGTCGCGGGTAGTGCTGCCTGGAGTAGGGAATTTTTCGGCAACGCGGGCGCTGGCCGAGTCGGGTGTACGCGAGGCCATCGCGCGGGCCATCGCGCGGGGTGTGCCGTTCCTGGGGATCTGCGTGGGAATGCAATGGCTGTTCGAGGGCAGCGAGGAAGCGGCAGGGGTCATCGGGCTGGGAGCGTTCGGCGGCGCGTGCGCGCGGTTCCCGTCGGCGGTGAAGGCGCCGCACGTGGGGTGGAACACGGTGCGGCGGACGGCGGACTCTCGGCTGCTGCGCGGCATGAGTCCGGAGTTCTTCGTCTACTACACGCACTCGTATCGCGCGCCGGCAGCCGAGGGAACCGTGGGCTGCACCGAGTACGGCGGGGAATTTGCGGCGGTGGTGGAACGAGACAATGTGTTCGGGGTGCAATTTCACCCGGAAAAATCAGGCGAAGCGGGACTGCGGCTGCTGAGGAATTTTTTGCAATGCTGACCAAGCGAATCATCGCCTGCCTCGACGTGGATGCCGGACGGGTGGTGAAGGGCACGCGGTTTGTGAATTTGCGGGACGCCGGCGATCCGGCCGAACTTGCGGCCGCTCACGCCGCAGCGGGCGCGGATGAAATCGTGCTGCTCGACATCACGGCCACGCACGAGCGCCGAAGCACGCTGCTGGAGACGGTGCGACGGACAGCGCGCGAACTGTTCATCCCGTTCACGGTCGGGGGAGGAATCGGAGCACTCGAGGAAGCGCGCGCGGTGTTCGAGGCGGGGGCGGACAAGATCGCGATTAACTCCGCCGCCGTGCGCCGGCCGGAGCTGATCACGGAGATTGCGGAGCGCTTCGGCTCGCAGGCGGTGGTGGTCGCAATTGATGCCAAGTCGAATGGTGACGGCCATCACCAGGTATATGTGTCGGGCGGACGGACGCCGGTGGAGCGTCGGGCGGTGGAATGGGCGCGCGAAGCGGAAGCGCGCGGCGCGGGCGAAATTCTGCTGACCTCGATGGACCGCGACGGTACACGCGCCGGCTTCGATTGCGCCCTGACGGCGGCCATCGAGGGCGCGGTCTCGATCCCGGTAATTGCTTCCGGGGGCGCCGGGTGCGTCGGGCATTTCGTCGAGGTGTTGCGCGAGGGGCGCGCCGACGCCGCACTCGCGGCATCCATCTTTCATTTCGGGGTTCACGATATCCGCCAGCTCAAGCGGGAATTGCAGGCGGCTTCCATTTCGGTGAGGTTCCCGTGCTGATCCCGTCGATTGACCTGATGGGCGGGAAGATCGTGCAGTTGGTGCAGGGGGAACGCAAGGCGCTGGAGTTTTCCGATTTTGACTACTGGATCGAGCGCTTTACCGGATATTCGGTGGTGCAGTTGATCGACCTGGATGGGGCGATGGGGAAGGGCAGCAACCGTGAGTTGCTGCAGCAGTTCACGTCGCGACTGCGCTGCCAGGTTGGCGGGGGAATCCGCAGCGTGCAAGCGGCGCAGGAAGTGCTGGCCGCGGGAGCTCAAAAGATCATTGTCGGTTCAGCGCTGGTGCGGGGAGCGCAGGTGAACACGGCGTTCGCCAAGGAACTGGCGCAAGCGGTCGGTACGGAGCAGATCGTTGCCGCGCTCGACGCGCGCGGCGGCAAGGTCGCGGTGCACGGCTGGCGCGAACTTGCGATGGTGACGCCGATCACCATGCTCCGTGAGGTCGAAAGGTACTGCGGCGGGTTCCTCTATACGCATATCGAAACCGAAGGGCTGATGCAGGGAATCCCGCTGGAGGCCGTGCGCGAGCTACGCGCCGCCACCTCGCGCAGGCTGATCGTGGCCGGCGGCGTCCGGTCGCTGGAAGAGGTTGAGACCCTCGATGCCATGGGCGTGGACGCCGTGGTCGGGATGGCCATCTATACCGGACAAATGAAGACCTGAATTCTGAAGCGCCCGCGGCCGCCGGCTCATCTTCGTTTATGCTCGTCTGTTTCCGAGGAGAGAGGATGGCGCACAGGTTGCGGTCGAGGCTGACTACCGTTGTCATCGCCGTGGTTCTGGCATGTGGGGCGGGGATTGCGCAGGAAATTCCCGCCCCGGACCGTGGTTCCAATGCGCTGGTGGAGATGCTTTCCCGCCTGCGCACCACGGCGCGCTTACTGCACACCACCGCACACCCGGACGACGACGACGGCAGCATGCTCGCTTACGAGTCGCGCGGACAGGGCGCGGAGACGATGATGCTCACGCTCAACCGCGGCGAGGGCGGGCAGAACAAGTTCGGCGCGGCGCTGTCGGATGAGCTTGGAATCCTGCGCACGCTGGAGTTGCTGGAAGCGGACCGCTTTTACGGAGTGGAGCAGCGCTTTACGCGCGTGGTCGATTTCGGATATTCCAAGACCGCCGACGAGACGTTTCAAAAGTGGAGAGGACACGACGCGGCGCTTGCCGACATGGTGCGCGTGATCCGCACCTTCCGGCCTGATGTGATCGTGTCGCGCTTCGACGGGAGCGGGCGGGACGGGCATGGCAATCATCAGGCATCCGGCATTCTGTCGCGAGAGGCATTTCGCGCCGCCGCCGATTCGAAGCGGTTTCCCGAACAGATTCGCGAAGGGCTGTTTCCGTGGCAGGCCAAGAAGCTCTACATCGGCAACATTCGCGGTGAGGATGGCGCCAATCTGCGGCTGAACGTGGGCACATATGACCCGGTCCTGGGAACGTCGTTTGCGCAGTTCGCCACCGAGGGGCTGAAGCACCAGATGTCGCAGGGAGTCGGCGGCTTCTACAACCCGCCGGGAAACCTGTTTCGCACATACAGGCTGGTGGACTCGGTGCTGCCGGCGGGTGCGGCGATGGAGAACGGATTTTTCGACGGGATTGACACAACCTTACCCGGGATTGCTGCACGATTGGGCAGCGAAGAGGGGAACGCGCCATTTCTGCGGCCTGCACTGGCGGCAATCGCGAAGGCGGTGGACGATGCCGCGGCGGCGTTCAAACCGACTGATCCGTCGCCGTCGGCTGCGCCACTGCTCACGGGGCTGAAGCAGATCAATGTGCTGATCGAGCAAGTGAACGCTGCTCAACTATCGCCGGCCGGCAAAGCTAAAGTGTTGACGGACCTGCGGACCAAGCAGCGGCAGCTTGAGGAAGCAGCCAATCTGGCGCTCGGGATGGAGTTGGATGCGTCAGTTGACGCGGAACGGCAACAGTCGTTTTTCGGATTCTTTCGTCAGGAAGAGACGTTTCAAATGGCGGTACCGGGCCAGACATTCACGGTGACGGCGCGGCTCTACAACCGCGGGCGGCAGACGATCACGGCGAAGGACATTGAACTGGAGCTTCCGGCGGGATGGCAAGCGACGAAGGTGAAGTCGGAACTGCGCACGCTGGCGTCCAACGAGCAGGCGTGGGCGCAATTCCAGGTCACAGTTCCCGGTGATGCGCGTTACACACGGCCGTACTGGCATCGCGACGACCCGCTACAGGCGGTGTACACAATTGACGATCCGCTGTACGCGACGCTGCCACTGCCGCCGTGGCCGGTCCAGGCGCACGCGTCCTTCAAGCTGGCCGAAAACACGGGCAGCATATCTTCGGTGGCGAAGGTGAAGTTCATTGATCCGACTTATGGGCAGTCGGAAAGGCCGCTGGCGGTCGGGCCGCCGCTTGCCATCGAAGTGGATCCGCCGGTACAGGTGACTTCCACGCATCGCGATGGCGCAATCGCGGTCACGGTTGGAGTTCGTAACAACGTGAACGGCGTGACGCAGGGAGCGGTGCGCCTGCATGCGCCGAGGGGATGGCGAGTCACGCCGGAATCGCAGCCGGCCGAATTCAGCGCGGGCGGCGAATCCAAGCATTACACGTTCCATGTTACGCCGGCGGAGATGCGGGAGGGAGTTCTTCCGCTGCGGGCGGTGCTCGAGTACGACGGCAAGCAGTACGCGGAAGGCTACGAGATCATCGGGCGGCGCGACATCGGCGATTTTTATTATTACCGGCCGGCGGAGCAAAAGGTGAGCGCGGTGGACGTGATGGCGCCGGCGAATTTGCGCGTCGGGTACATCATGGGCGCGGGCGACGACATCCCGACCGTGCTGCAGCAACTGGGGGTGCAGGTGGAGATGATCACGCCGGGGGACCTCGCATCGGGCGACCTGAGCCGGTTTCACACCATCGTGCTCGGCATCCGGACCTACGATGTGCGCACCGATGTGCGGGCGTACAACCGGCGGCTGCTCGATTACGTGAACAACGGCGGCACCCTGCTGGTGCAGTACAACGCCTCGATGGGCGTGTTTAACGCCGGACACTTCACGCCGTATCCGGCGTCGCTCAGCTACGAGCGGGTCACGGTGGAGGAAGCGCCAGTGCAGATTCTGGATGCGGCGAACCCGATATTCCGCTCGCCGAACCGGATCGGCGAGGGCGATTTCAAGGGATGGGTGCAGGAGCGCGGACTCTACTTCATGGGCTCGTGGGACCCGCATTTCAAGCCGCTGCTGTCGTCGCACGACCCGGAGGAGCCGGCGCGTGAGGGTGGCCTGCTGGTGGCGCCGTACGGGAAGGGATTCTATATCTACACGGGGTACGCGTTCTTCCGCCAACTGCCGGCGGGGGTGCCGGGCGCGGTGCGGCTGTTCGTGAACCTGCTAAGCGCGAGCGCGTCACAGCAAGCGGTGAGCGGCGACACAGGCGCACGTGAGCGTTTGTCGCCATAGGAGCGGTGATCGCTGCGGTGCTGTTGCTGTACAGAGTCCCCAGCCGGTGGACCGAACCATCGGGCGGAACAAGTCCACACAACAAGCGATCAGGCCCCGGTTTCCGGCACGAGTTCGCAAGCGGAAGTGATTTCCATGGCCGGACGCAAGGTGCGATAGACCGGGCACTTGTCCTTATAAATACCATGCACGCGGTCCACGGTTTCGCGCACGGTGTCGGGCGCTTTGAGCAAGAATTTCACGTGCACGCGGCGGATCACGAGGACGCCGTCGTCGGATTCGATCTCTCCCCGAACTTCGGCTACCAGGCGGCCATGCTTGGCATCAATCTGGCGCGCATCCAGCGCCCCGGCAAAGGTGCCCAACATTCAACCGCCCAGTGCCGCGACCACGTAATCGATGGTGGCGGCATGGGATTCCTTCAGACGTGCGATATCGATGCCGTAATGCTTGGCGATGGCGCCGTGCACGCTGAAGCTTACCGGCTGGGACTCTCCGGGAAGCTCGGCGACGCGCAATGGTCCGGACTTGCGCTCAATCTTGACGTTGGAGACATATACGACCTCAGCCATGTGCCACCTCACGAGATTGGAGGGCGTTGTGGCGTCCCCGGATGCAGGAAAGTCACGCCGGACAGATACAGGTCAGCTCCAGGTCAGTGCTGGGGCTCGCTGCCGGGTCAACGCGCAGGCGCCGTTTTTGTTTGGCGAACAAATCGTCGGCCCCTTGCGCACGGCGGTCTTGCGGGAGCAGAATTCCCCCACCGTAGTGCTTCCAGAAAGGATGGCGAATGGCAAAGGACGTTCGTGTAGGCGTTGTGTGTGCCGTGCTGGTTTGGGCGGCAGCTCTTACTCTCAGTGCGCAATCCGCAAGCGGCGGACAATTGGCGGGAGCTTCGAAGACCGCAAGCAGCCGGGCGAAGCGGGCGGTGCCAGCGGGCAAGGTTCGGACTTACTACATTGCGGCCGACGAGGTCGAATGGGACTATACCCCCAGCAACCAAGATCACATGAGCAGCGGGGGCAAATTCGACGCCTACGGCAAGATCTTTGTGGAGCAGGCGAAGAACCGGATCGGCAAGGTCTACCGCAAGGCGATCTACCGAGAGTACACGGACGAGACATTCGCCACGCTGAAGAAGCGTCCTCCGGAGTGGGAGCACCTCGGCATGATGGGTCCGCTGATCCGTGCCGAGGTTGGAGACACGATCAAGGTCGTTTTCCGCAACAACGCATCGCAGCCGTACAGTATGCATCCGCATGGCGTGTCGTATAAGAAAGACTCGGAAGGTGCGCCCTATCCGGACATGACAATGGAGCAGACCGGCCTGGTGCCGCCTCACCAGACCCACGTCTACACCTGGGAAGTGCCGGAGCGAGCGGGGCCGGGACCGAACGACCCGAGTTCCATCGTCTGGCTGTATCACTCGCACAATTACGAACCGAAGGATGTGAATGCCGGCCTGATTGGTCCGATGGTGATTACGCGCCGAGGCATGGCCCGTCCCGACGGCAGCCCCAAAGATGTGGATCGCGAATTCGCGGCTCTGTTCATGATCATTGACGAGAATCAGAGCCCGTACCTCCGGCACAACATCGACACCTATGCGGGCGATCCGAAATCCATCGACAAACTGGAGGCAGTGCCCGCCGATCCCGACGGCAATGCACACCTGGTGCTGGGCCGGGGGTTTGCCATCGTGAACCACAAGGCCACGATCAACGGCTACATGTACGGAAACGGCCCTATGATGACGATGAAGGTAGGGGAGCATGTGCGCTGGTACCTGCTGTCCATGGGAGATGGCTTCAACTTCCACACGCCGCATTGGCACGGCAATGTGGTGACCGTTGCCGGGCAGCGCACGGATATTCTGCCGTTATCGCCGGCTACGTTCGTGACCGCCGATATGGTTCCGGACAACCCTGGTATCTGGATGTTTCACTGCCATGTGTCGGACCACATGACGTCCGGGATGACCACTCACTACCAGGTACTACCGTGAGAGAGAGTGCGGAGCGAAAGAGCCGGCCGGGGTGAACGCAAGATAATCGCAGGATCGAACCGCTGTGCACAGGGCGCCTGCGCTGGCGTGCGATGGCTCTCAGAGCAATTGAATCGTTGAAAATAGCTGCATGGAAGTTCTCAAGAAACTTTTCGAGCAACTCTTCCACTCGCCGGTGGAGCGGGTGCAGCCGCTGCAGGGGCAGCTCGGCGGTTCGGGGCGCAACGTCATCCGGCTGAGCAGCGACAAACATAGCGCGGTTGGAATTCTGTACGAGGTGCGCGAAGAAAACGTCGCGTTCCTGGAGTTCTCCCGGCATTTTCGCCGGCACGGTTTGCCGGTGCCGGAAATCTATGCGGAGGATCTAAGTCAGGGCGCGTACCTGGAAGAAGACCTGGGGGATACCACCCTGTTCGAATTTATCTCGAAAAATCGGGCCGGCGACGAGATCGCGCCCCAGGCGGTGGAAGCTTACCGCAAGGTTGCCGCCCTGTTGCCGCGGTTCCAAGTCGAGGCCGGGCGCGATCTGAATTACAAGGTGTGCTACCCGCGCGCGAGCTTCGATCGCCAGTCCATCGCCTGGGACCTGAATTATTTCAAATACTATTTCCTCCGGCTCGCCGGGATTCCCTTCAATGAGCAGGCGCTGGAAGACGATTTCGGGCGCTTGACGAAATTCCTGTGGAGCGCCGAGCGCGATTATTTTCTGTATCGCGACTTCCAGTCACGCAACGTCATGTTGCGCGACGGCAACCCCTACTTCCTGGATTACCAGGGCGGACGCAAGGGCGCGCTGCAATACGACATCGCGTCGCTTTTGTACGATGCCAAGGCCGATCTGCCGCCGGAATTGCGCCAGCAATTGCTCGATCATTATCTCGACCGGCTGGCGGGGTTCATCGCGCTCGACCGCCCAGCGTTTATGCAGCACTACTATGCCTTCGTCTACGTCCGCATCATGCAGGCCATGGGAGCGTATGGATTTCGCGGGTTTTATGAGCGCAAGCCGCACTTCCTGCAAAGCGTGCCGTATGCGCTGAAAAACGTGCGCTGGCTGCTGCACAACGTTGAGTTGCCGATCGCGTTGCCGACCCTGACGGCCGCGTTCCAGAGCATGCTCGGTTCGGAAAAACTGCGGAGCGTGGCGTCGGAAGCGGAAAACTTGACGGTGCGGATCTTCAGTTTCTCGTTCCACCGCGGCGGACCGCCGAAAGACGAGACCGGGCATGGCGGCGGATTTGTTTTTGACAGCCGCAGCCTGCCGAACCCCGGGCGCGAAGAGCCTTACAAGGCTTTGACCGGCAAAGACGAGCCGGTGATTGAATATCTCAACCGGCAAGAGAGCGTGCACCGGTTTCTCGCCAACGTCATAGCGCTGGTGGATGCCAGCGTGAGCTCGTACCAACGCCGCGGATTCAAGAACCTGATGGTGGCGTTCGGCTGCACCGGCGGCCAGCACCGCTCGGTGTACTGCGCGGAAGCGCTAGCGAAGCACTTGCGCGGCAGAGACAGCATTGAGGTGGTGGTGCGGCACCTTGGGTTGGAGCCCATGGAGCGATGAAAGCGATGGTTCTGGCCGCCGGACTGGGCACGCGCTTGCGGCCGCTCACCAACGACCGGCCGAAGGCGCTGGTGGAAGTTGCCGGCCGCACGCTGCTGGAGATCACGCTCACCCGCCTGCGCAGCTTCGACTTCTGCGAAGTGATCCTCAACGCGCATCACTTCGCCGAGAGGATCGTCGAGTACCTGAAAAAGAACGGCAACTTCGGCATGAGGATCGAAGTGTCGCGCGAGGAGGTGTTGCTCGACACCGGCGGTGGACTGAAAAAAGCCGCCTGGTTTTTTCTCGACGACGCCAACCGGCTTGACGAACCGTTCGTCCTGCACAATGTGGACGTGATCAGCACGATTGACCTGCGCCGCATGGTGCAGTTTCATCGTGACCATCAGGCCCTGGCGACGCTGGCGGTAAAAGAGCGGGAAACCTCTCGCTACCTGCTGTTCGGCGAGCAGCTTCAGCTTTGCGGGCGGCGCGCGGGGCAAGATGGAAGAGCCGAGTTGGTCTGGCCTTCAGAGCGGCCACGAGCGCTGGCATTTTCCGGCATCCACGTTATCTCCCCGCGCATTTTTGGCAAGGTGAGGGAAGAAGGTATCTTCTCGATCGTCGACGCCTATCTGCGCCTGGCAGGGCAGGGAGAGAAGATTCTTGCCTTCCGCGCCGATGAATACTATTGGCGCGACCTCGGCAGGCTGGAGCACGTGCGGCAAGCCGAGCAGGATTTGAAGAAGGAACGTTAACTCGGCTCGATTAATCCGCGTGAACAGGCTGACATGGATTGAGAATTCTTGCTGGGAATCAATTGCAGCATCGGCTGCTGCTCACGGCTTGCGGACGACGCGTTGTATAATCGCGATCACTCCTGAACCCTCGCATGGCTACTACCGCGATTCATTGTGAAGCGCTCGGCAAACGCTACCGGCTGGGCGAGCGTCCCACTAACTCCTTGCGAGAGGCGCTGATGAAGCGGTTGAGCGCGCCCTTTCACCGGGACCCGACAACGAAGGCGGAAGGCAATGGGGACGGGACGATCTGGGCGCTGCGCAACGCTTCCTTCGAGATCGGCGAAGGCGAGGTGGTGGGGATTATCGGGCGCAATGGGGCGGGGAAGAGCACCCTGCTGAAGGTACTGGCGCGGATCACGGAGCCGACCGAAGGTTTTGCCGAGGTGCGCGGGCGGATTGGGTCGTTGCTGGAGGTAGGCACCGGGTTTCATCCGGAGTTGACGGGGCGGGAAAACATTTTCCTGAACGGCGCGATCCTGGGGATGAGGAAGGCGGAGATCACGCGCAAGTTCGACGAGATCGTTGCGTTTGCGGAGATCGAGAAGTTCCTGGACACGCCGGTGAAGCGCTACTCCAGCGGCATGTACGTGCGCTTGGCGTTTGCTGTGGCGGCGCACCTGGAGCCGGAAATCCTGCTGGTGGACGAAGTGCTGGCGGTGGGGGATGCGCCATTCCAGAAGAAGTGCTTTGAGCGGGTGCGGGCGGTGGGACGAAGCGGGCGGACGATCCTGTTTGTCAGCCACAACATGGCGGCGCTGCGGCAGGTATGCCAGCGCGGGATCATCCTGGACGGGGGCCGGGTGGTTGCGGATGGAGAGATCAATGAGGTCGTAGATCAGTACTTGGTGACGGTGGACCTGGCGAGTGCGCAAACGGTGGAGTCGGAAACCCCCACCTGCATCCTGCAGGACGTGCAGATCCGGTCGCTGACCAGCCCGGTGATCAAGACCTACGACGCGGTCGAAGTGCGGGCACGGTTTACGGCAAAAGTGGCAATGAAGGATCCTGGCATCTACGTGTCGTTCCTGACCCTGGACAGTCACAGGCTTACGGGCGTGGTGACGAAGGACATGGAGACGTTTCCGCCGCTGGAGGCGGGGCAAACGGTGGAAATGGGATTCGTGATCGAAGATTTTCCGCTGCTTGCGGGAACCTACGACATGGAGGTGCAATTCCGCGACACCGCGGAACAGAAATACGAATTCGTGCCGGCGATGTTCCGGTTCACTGTGGCAGAGACGCCGGTGTACGGCGTGAGGAAGACGGACGGCTGGTTTGGCCACGTAGCGCTGCACGCGCATCCGTTCTCGTCACAAAAGGAGTCCACTTTGATGCAGGCTGTGCCACGCGACGGGAAGAAGGGGAGAACCTAAGGTGCGAATCGGGAGTGGATTTCACCGATTTCGCCACTGTGCCAGCGCTGGCGGCAGGCCAGACGATGGTACTTGGCTTTGTGATCAAGAACTTTCCCTTTTGGCGGGCAGTTGTCAGATGGAGGTTTACGTCAAGGACACGGCCCGCGCGATAGCCGAGATGGTGCCGCAATCCTTGCGTTTTGAAGTTGCGGAAATCCCGGTGTATGGCGGACGCAAACTGGACTACTGGTTCGGGTTGGTGGCGCTCAGCTCCACTCCGCATCACGAAAGGCCGCGGTCGTGAAATCGGAGCTGCAGGGGAATGCGCTGAAGGCGTCAGCACTGCCAGGAGCAAGCAGGCAGTGGTGGGGGGTGGGTGCGCTGGTTCAGCCATGGCTTACGGCCTTGCAGGGTTACCGGGAAGACGGGTGGGTGCGCGCCGGCGTCAGAGTAATGAAGCTGAGGTTCGCGCTGCTATCAGTTTCAGTGTCGTCTCTGGCCGGCAAGCAAAGATCGAACATGCAGCCCATCCTGGACGACATTTGCCTGCCACCATTCATGGCGACAAGCGATTGTGACGATTTCGAAGCACTGATGCGAATCGTGGCGGTGCGTCGCCCGAAGTTGGTTCTGGAATTGGGCACGGCCCACGGCAACACGGTGGCGAATATCTGCCGTGCGTGCCCGGAAGCGCGGGTAGTTACGGTAAATGCTCTGCCGGAGCAACTCAGCGGCAAATCGACAACTTACGATCTTTCGAAGGATGAGATCGGCCGCGTGTACCGCCAGTACGGGTTCGCGGATCGGGTGGTGCAGGTTTGGGCCAATACGATGCAACTCGACCTTTCGCCTTATCTACCCCATTCCACCGTGGACTTGGCGATTGTTGACGCCTGCCATGACTGCGAGTATGTGATCAATGACTTCCACAAGGTCATTCCGTACGTGCGGCCCGGCGGAATGGTGCTGCTGCACGATACGCACCCCTCCTTGTCGGCGCACTTGTGGAGTAGCTATAAGGCGTGCATGACGCTAAGACGGCTCGGTTTCAATATTTGTCACATTCAGGACACGTGGTGGGGGGTCTGGATCAAGCAAGCTGACGAAGGCGGGCGCGCAGCAACATAAAAGCCGCTGCTTAAGGCTTGCGGACGATGCGTCGTATAATCGCGATCACTGCTGACGCCCCGCATGGCTAATACCGCGATTCATTGTGAAGCGCTCGGCAAACGCTACCGGCTGGGAGAGCGTCCCATCGAGGAAACGTCGCAACACTCGAAGCGTCCACGCCTCGTTTCATCACTGTATCGCCCGATTTTCCCAGCGCGGACGCGTCCACCCTCGAAGGAGAGAACCTTAAGGATGCGAATACTTTTCGTTACCTGGGTCAATTGTGTGCATACTGCGCGCTGGATTGCGCAACTTGACGGGTTAGGTTGGGACCTTCATATTTTTGCAGTGTCGCAGAGTACGCCGCATCCTGAACTGCGAGGAGTCACGGTCCATCGTCTCATCACCGGACCACGCACACGATCAGTGTTGCCGCAGATAGGGTTTTCGTGGCCGTTTGCGCGCGGAGAAACGCGCGCAATGCAGTTGCTTGAAAAGTTTGACCGGTACTCGGCGGCAGCCCGCCTGGCGCGATTAGTTCAGTCGCTGAAGCCAGACATTGTGCACTCGCTGGCCATGCACGGGGGGGCATACGACGTGTTGAATGCGCGCAAACGCATCGGGGTGCAATTTCCGCCGTGGATTTATTCGTGTTGGGGTGTCGACATACACCACTTCGGCCGGCTGCCCGAACATGAAGAACGGATCAGGCAGGTGCTGCGGTACTCCGACTATATGACGACCGACTGCCGGCGCGACGTGCAACTCGCCCGTGAGTTCGGTTTCTCTGGTGAGACGGTTGGCGTTTTTCCGGGCGGGGGTGGTTTTGATTTGCAGGAGATGCGTGCAGTCAGACAGCCCGGACCTGTGCGGTCGCGACGAGTTATTGTCGTCAAGGGATATCAATGCCATCCGGGATCCGTCCGAAACGACCACCCAGGTGCCCGAGGGTTGGTTGCGATCGAAGCGCTGCGCCGTTGCGCGCCGCTGCTGCCGGGCTACGAAGTGGTGGTTTACTCGGCGTATCCGGAGGTGCGCGTCGCGGGGGAGCAGCTTGCGCGGGAAGCCAAACTACCATTCAGATTCCCTCCGCTTCTGACACACCGCGAAATGGCGCGTTTGTTTGGCTCAGCGCGTATAGCAATCGGGCTTGCTACGTCAGACGGGACGCCGAACGCGATGCTGGAGGCGATGATCGCCGGCGCGTTTCCGATTCAGTCCGACACGATCTCCACGCGCGAATGGATTGACGGAGAAAACGGCCTGCTGGTTCCGCCGGAAGACGCGACGGCCGTCGCGGAGGCGATCACGCGAGCCGTGAAAGACGACAACATGGTAGACCGAGCTGCCGAATTGAACGCTACGATGGCGGACCAGCGCCTGGAGCGCGGCGCAATTCAAGCGAAAGTAATCGAGATGTACCAGCTCGTCAAGGCGCACGGCGGCGAAAGGATCCGACGGCGAGCCGAGTGCCTGGTTTGAAACTGGACAGAGACGTGACGGCCCAATCACCTCGTCCGGAAGCCGTCAACGTGGCCGCGGACCCAGGGTTCGGGGGCATCGTCGCGAAGAACCACTTTGAATCCCATCTGCTGCAGGGCGGCGATCACGCTGGCGCGAGTTCGAAGCTGATCGCCGCCGCCCGAGTCAGCCAGGAAATCGTGACAGGCGATGCAAACCGAACCTACGCGTGAGTACCAGCGCACGAGCCCCCGGAGTGCCGCAGTTTCGGCGCCTTCAATGTTGATCTTAAGGAAGTCCACCCGGGCGATCCCTTCGCGGTCGAACAAATTGTCTAGGGTTTCGGCATGGACTCGGTAGCTGCCGGCGGATGGCTCTGCGGTGAGTGCATTCGCCACGTAGTCGGAACCCGTGGAAATCAGAACCTCACCCCGCGTGTCTGAGATCGCTAGGTTAAGAACACGGATGTTTTCGAGCCGGTTGTATTCACAGGTCTTCCGCAAATACAGGAAGGTTTCCGGGTGGGCTTCCACGGCGAGCACGCGGCCGTGCGGGCCAACGGCGCGCGAAAAGGCGAACGCGTCTTCGCCTCGGCCCGCTCCGATGTCAACGATGACGTCCCCGGGCTCAGGCCGGTACGAATGAAACCAGAAATACTCGGAGTTTTGCTCCCGTTTACGCTTTTGTGTGGGCCAAGCGGAGGCGGAATTGATGGAGTAGTCGTAGTAATTGCAGTCAGGGAAGAAATCGCGATCATAGCGATGGACCCACATCTCGCCGTCCCAGAACACGGACGCGGCGTTCGAGCGCAGTTGGCGTCTAACCAGGGCGTTGGTGAAAGCCTGGAGTGCCCAACGGCCGCCGGGGCGGTCCAGAAGACGTAGCATGGCACGCTTGTGCATAGCGGGTCCTAATCAGTAGAAATGCAACCGACGCGACAACCAGTGCCAGGCCTCGGCCTGGCCAAGTGAACACCGGTCATTCGAGCAATCAGCATTCATCCCTTCCAATAGAACACAAGCCAATCATGGCACTCATTCGGACGTGTCTTAACGTAGAATTCCGTGTATTCAGGTTTGTAAACGACCGTCAACCCGCATCGGCCGGCTGCGGTTACTACCGTGGCAAGTTTGAACCAAGATATGCCGGGGTACTGCCAGGTCTCATCCATGGAATCTTGCTTGCCGGGTGTACCGCTGCTGCCGTAGGCATTACCCTCGGCCAAGTAAATGGAGGCGAGAATGCGGCCCCCGGGTGCCAGAACTTTGCAGGCGTTTCGCAGGTACTGTTCCAGTTGCCAATGCGCGGCGTGCGACAACACGGAATGAGACAAAATGAAATCGAACTTCGTCCCCAAGCTACTCGCATCAAAGTTGTCCACGCTTAGGAATCTGGCCTGTTTCTCCCTGACAAGCTCCCGGACGCGGCGGTCTTTTAGGGTCTGTCGTCGCAACCAAGTATTCGGATCCACCCCGGCGTAGTGTCCTTTCATCAAATGCTCGATCAGCATGACTCCAGCATGCAGATTCCCACAGCCGATCTCCAGCGCCTTCGAATCAGGTCTGCACCCCTCCCGCTTGAGGAGCTCAAGTTGGAGTTGCCCGCTTACCTCGTCCGTGCCGACGTATTGATTCGGATCCTTTGGTAAGGCCAGGATCTGCGGCAACAGAGGTTTGACGGCCCGCTTCACTGCGCGGGGTATGAGCTTTCGGATGCGATCCGTGAAATGCATACGCCACCTTAGCTGAAAAGTTGCCGTGAGGGCAGCGATTCCGCGCGCGGAGGTACCATAATTGTGACGCTCAACTGCGCTATCCATTAATATCATTAATCGTCAACTCGAATGCTGGATCCGAAAAAGGACGATTGACTTCCGGACTGTTCAGCCGTGTCAACCGGCGTGCTGAGGCGGGCGATGGCGACGCTGGAAAGGAATGAAATTGGCAAGCTTTTGGCGCCGGATTGGATTTTTAGGCCTACAATGACAGCACATTTCCGATCTCGGTATGGGAGAAGAATGGAATCTCTTTTGGTGACGGGGTCCTCGGGCCTGATTGGCTCGGAATGTGTCACGTACTTTGACCGCCTGGGATGGCGTGTCCACGGCGTTGACAACAACATGCGCATGTCGTTCTTCGGGCCGGATGGCGACACCACCTGGAACCTGCAACGGCTGCGCAATTGCTGCCGTAACTTCGAACATCACGACCTCGATATCCGCGACCGGGCGAAAATCCTTGGCCTCGTCAAAGACCTGCGTCCCGCTCTGCTGATTCATTGCGCCGCGCAGCCTTCGCACGACCTTGCCAAAGATCGCCCCTTCGACGACTTCGAGATCAACGCCACCGGCACGCTGAACCTGCTGGAGGCCACGCGCCAGTTTGCCAAGGAGTCGCCGTTCGTTTTCATGAGCACGAACAAGGTGTATGGCGACGCCCCCAACGAGCTGCCCCTCAAGGAACTGGAAACGCGCTGGGAGTACGCGCGTGCGGAAGACTGGAACGGCATCAGCGAGTCCTGCCGTATTGACGCCACGCTCCACAGCCTATTCGGCGCGTCGAAGGCGGCGGCCGATCTGGTAGTGCAGGAATACGGGCGCTACTTCCAAATGCCGACGGTGTGTTTTCGTGGCGGATGTTTGACCGGGCCCAACCATGCCAGCGCGGAGTTGCATGGCTTTCTCGCGTACCTGGCGCGCTGCTTCCGCGAGGACCGCCCTTACCGCATCTTCGGCTACAAGGGCAAGCAAGTGCGCGACAACATCCATTCGCAGGATGTGTGCGACGCCTTCTACGCCTTCTACGATGCTCCGCGTTGCGCGGCGGTGTACAACCTGGGCGGCGGGCGGCAGAACTCGGTTTCGATGATCGAAGCCATTCGCCGCATGAGCGACCTGTTCGGCAAGAAGCTCAAGACCGAGTACGTCGAGCAGAACCGCGTCGGCGACCACATCTGCTATATCAGCGACCTGCGCCGTTTCGAGGGCGACTACCCAAGGTGGCGCGTGCGGGTTTCGCTGGACGATATCCTCGAGCAGTTCGTGGCCCCGTTGAAGTCAAGCATGGTGTCTTCTCTGGTTGAGTAACACAAGTGCGCTCGGAACTCCAAATGTTGACCAACGCTGTCTCGACTGGTCGTGGTTTCTTGAAGACGGCCCTGGGCTACACTCCCCTCGGTTCTCCTCTGCGAACATGGTACCGTCGCAGGCGAGCTGTAAAGGACTTGTGCAGTTGGAGTCGAAACGACGAACCCGCGCTCCGTTTCTACGCCCACTTCCTCCGATCCGGCGACCTCTGCTTCGACATTGGGGCGAATCGCGGAATGCGGACGAAGGTGTTCCGCCGCTTAAGCGCGAGGGTGGTCGCGGTGGAGCCGCAAGAATCCTGCATGGCCATTCTGCGCCGCGCCTATGGCCGCGATCCGGAAGTTGCGCTGGTACAGGCCGCATGCGGAGCGGCGAGTGGCCAGGCCATCATGCGCGCTTGCGAACTCGACGTGTTGTCGTCGCTTTCTGACGAGTGGATCACCGCCGTCAGCAATTCGGGAAGGTTTACGCCGGCCTGGACAAAACAGGAGCCCTGCACCTTGATCACGGTTGATGAGCTGATCCGTACCTATGGGTCGCCGGCGTTCATCAAGATTGACGTTGAGGGCTACGAATTACAGGTGCTCAAGGGGCTGAGCCGAGTTGTGCCTTGCCTTTCCTTCGAATTCACGCCTGAACGCTGCGAGGCGGCGGCGGAATGCGCCGAGCGCCTGAGCGGCCTCGGCTTTCGTGAGTTTAACCTCTCGCGGGGAGAGTCTTTCGAGCTGTTGTTCGATCCCTGGGTCCAGCAGGATGAACTGGTACCGCTATTAAGAAGCTATCGTGAAGACACCGTCATCTTCGGAGACGTTTACGCCAGGTCGTAACGTTGGACCCGCACGCGTTGGCATCTCCCGCGTTCGCGGCGATGGCGGGGAGCCAGGCGCAGCGCCTGCCGGAGCAATGGCCGGTACAGCAGCGACCGAGATCGCCGATGGCATGGCGCGTGGGTTGGCCCAATATCCACGGCTGCTGTATATGTGCGACCTTCCGCCCAGCAACCTGAACGGCGGGCCCATCCTGATGCGCCGGTTGCTGGCGGATTACCCGGCTGACCGACTCACCGTCGCCTGCGCGCCCGACTTCCTGCGTCGCGCCGCCGGCACGCTGCTCGACTGCCAGCACGTGACGCTGTTTCGGACCAGCGGTACGGGCCGTTGGGGCTTGGGACGGGTGAAGCAACTGGTTGATTTGCTGGCCGTCCCTCATATCCAGCGCGCGGCGGAAACAATCATCCGCGAAAAGCGAATCGAGGCGGTGCTGACGGTCGCTCAGGACTTGTTTTTCCTGGCTGCGGTCGGCGCGGCACGCAACGTGGGCGTACCCTGCGTTGCTGTGGTGCACGACGATTGGGTGTCCTGCATCGGCCGGCATATGTTCGTGCCGAGGGCAGCCGCGCCCCGGCTGTTCCGGCGCACGTTGCAGCGAGCGAGTCGGGTGTACGCTGTCAGCGCGGGCGTGCAGGACTGGCTCGCCCAGGATTTTGGCGTCGCCTCGCAAGTGCAATTGCCCGCCACTGAGGCGCATGACGAGGTCAGCACCCGCGCACGCAGCGAAAATCCGTTTCGCATCGCCTACACGGGATCCCTCACGGCCGGGCCGATGGTGACTATGGGTTTGCTGGTGAACGTGTTGCTGCACGATTTTGCCGGCCATTCCTGGCAGCTTAATCTCTACGGCGCTTTCGAGCAGACCGCGCGCGACCGCGGTTGGGCCGACCCTCGCATCCGCGCGCATGGCTGGAGCACGCAGGAGCAGGTTCGCGCCGCCTTGCGCGACTCCGACCTGGTGTACCTGCCGATGGGGTTTGATCCCGAGTCGCGGCTTTTCTCTGTCCGCTCTTTCCCCTCCAAGTTCGCCGACTATCTCGCATCCGGCCGGCCTGCGCTGGTCTGCGCTCCTCCGGAAGCCTCCGTCAGCCGATACATTCGCGAGCACGCCTGCGCCGAACTCGTGGAGGAACCTTCGCCGCAGCGGCTCGCCGATGCCCTTCGCACGCTGATGTACAATCCGGAGCGGCGCGAATCGCTAGCCTCTCGCGGCCTCGAAAAATTTCGTGCGTACCACGACATCCGTGTGCAGCAGCAGGAATTCGTCGCTGATTTGCAGCGACTCATCCCAGCCAGGCCGGAGTGCCCGTGATTTCCCAATGCCGGCCGGGCCGTTCGGAGAACGCAAGAGCATGATCGTGGTTCGCTTCGCGGGAGGGCTAGGTAACCAGTTGTTCCAGTATGCGCTCGGCAGGCACCTGTCTTTAATCCACAAACGCCCGTTGCACTTCGATGTCTCCGGCTATACCGACGTCAAGGGTGACCCCAAGGCGGGGATCAGGCTCTTTGGGTTGCATTCGTTCTCCGTCAAGGGCGAGGTCGCAACTCCGGATGTACTGGAGTGCTTTCTGATCTACCGCACGCCGGGGACGCGCGGGCGTCTAGCGCGACTGGCGAACCGTTTCTGCCCTCTCTCCCGGAAACGTTACCTTCAGGAGCCGCCCTCGTCTTATTGGCAGTTTTACCCACCTGTGCTGACATCGCCCCTCGCCGAACCCGTTTGTCTGGTGGGCAACTGGCAAAGCCAAAAATACTTTTCGCATATCGCCGCTACCCTTCGCGAAGAAGTTAGTCTGAGGTCACCGGCCGATGGCCAGAATGCCGCCATGCTGGCCGCGATTTCCGCGAGTAATTCGGTAGCGGTGCATGTCCGCCGCGGTGACCGCTACCACGGCGAAGGCCTGTATGGCGTTCTGCCGGTCGCCTACTACCATGCGGCGGCCGGCGCTATCGCCGGCAAGGTATCCCGGCCGCACTTCTATGTTTTTTCTGATGAACCAGAGTGGGCCCGGGAAGTGCTCGCCCTGCCGGGTCCGACCGTGTTTGTTTCCCACAATGGCGATGAGAAAAACCACGAAGATCTGCGGTTGATGGCCGCGTGCAAGCACCACATCATCGCCAACAGCAGCTTCAGTTGGTGGGCAGCCTGGCTGGGGAAAAAGGACAATCAACTGGTGTATGCGCCGACTAAATACCAAATCGGCTCGAATTGCGACTATAGCGACTACTACCCTGCAGAGTGGAACCTGCTGGATGCCGGTTAGCGCGGAGAGACACGAACCAATGGCGAGGGTTTTTCGCGGTGTTGGCGTCGATGCAGTCCGGAATCAGTTCACCATTGACGACATTTTCGTGGAACACATTTTCCCCTATCGTGTAGAGGACTACGTGCAGTACCGGTACGTTCGCGAATGGTACTTTCGGTGGATGCCAGCCGGCATGTACCGCGGCCTCGATCGTCGTCTGGGCTGGCACTTATGCGTGACCGCCCATCCGGTGGCATTGGAGTAACAATAATCAATCCATCTCAGGATGATCCGTCCCCATGAAACGGACCTATTCGATCATCGGTCTCGGCAAGCTGGGTGCCAGCATGGCGGCCGCGATTGCGAGCAAAGGGTTCGATGTCATCGGCGTTGACGTCAACCACCAGTCGGTGGATCTGCTGAATTCCGGCCATGCTCCGATCCAGGAAACCGGCCTCGAGCAACTGGTCGAAGCCAACCGTTCGCGGCTGCGCGCCACCCTGGACCACCGCGACGCCATCCTCAATTCCGATGTCTCGTTCGTCATCGTTCCCACCCCCAGCGACGAACGCGGCGCTTTCTCGCTGCAGTACGCCTCCTGGGCGTTCCGTGAAATCGGTCGCGCTCTCCGCGAAAAGTCTTCTTATCATCTCGTGGTGCTTACCAGTACGGTTCTGCCAGGCTCGACCCGGCATGGCCTGGTGCCTATCCTGGAGCGCGCATCTGGCAAGCAGGCCGGCCGCGACTTTGGCGCGTGCTACAGCCCGGAATTCATCGCCCTGGGCAGTGTCATTCACGATTTTCTCCATCCCGACTTCACTCTCGTCGGCGAATTCGACCAGCGTTCCGGCGGCCTGCTGCAGGCCTGCTATGCCGACATCATGAACGATGATCCGCCCTGCCGCCGCATGAGCTTGGAGAACGCGGAGCTAACCAAGATCGCGATCAATGCTTATGTCACCACCAAGATCACCTTCGCCAACATGCTGGCCGACATCTGCGAGCATATTCCGGGCGGCGATATTGATGTTGTCACCGATGCTCTGGGCGCCGACAGCCGCATCGGCCGCAAGTACCTGACCGGAGCGCTCGGCTACGGGGGGCCGTGTTTTCCTCGCGACAACGTTGCTCTAGGCTTCTTCGCGCGCGCTGTCGGCACGCGAGCCGAACTCGCCGAGACCACGGAGCAGAGCAATCGCGGCCTCGCCGATAAGATTGTCCGCCAACTTCGCGGCTTGATTGGACGAGGCGAATCGGTTGCCGTACTCGGCCTGGCCTACAAGCCGAACTCCCATGTCATCGAGGAATCCCAGGGTGTCTTTCTGGCCAAGGCGCTGTCCAAAGCGGGCGCGCGCGTGGTCGCATATGACCCGCTGGCAGGCGCGGCTGCGCGCAGCGCGCTCCTCTATTCCGCTGTGGTTCTTGACTCTGTCGCCGCGTGTCTCGCCGAGGCCGACGTCGCACTTATCACCACCCCCGATCCGGAATTCCACCGGCTCAGCGCCGCCGATTTTCCCGTACGCCCCAATGGCATCACCGTGGTGGACTTCTGGCGCATCCTCAGGGGCCAGCTCTCCGGCGCCAAGCATGTCCGCTATGTTCCGATCGGCTGCAGCCGGCGTGATGCGGAAAATGCCGCTGCCCTGATTGCGCTCTGGGAGGGCATCGCCACCTCCGAGACAGGAGCCTGAATGCGCCTCGCGCTCGCACAGATCAATACCCGCGTTGCCGAGCTGACGGCGGACGATCAAGGCGCAAACCCAGCGGAAGGGTCTGGACTATGACACAGGCGAATTCGCAGTACGATGCATGGCATGAACGGGTTAGCACCTGGGAGCAGGATAGCTCGGAACGATTATTCGCCTGGCACAAGACCGTGCTCAAGCTGCTTCCGCCAATCGACGGGAAAGAGGTTCTCGAGGTTGGGTGCGGCAGAGGCGATTTCAGCATCTACCTCGCGCGGAAGTATCCCGCAGCGCGGATTACCGGCGTCGATTTTTCCCCAAAAGCCATTGACATTGCTCGCACGAGATGTGATGAGCGGTTAACCAACTTGTGCTTCGAAACTGGCGATGCCGAGTCGCTACGTTTCTCTTCCGAAACCTTCGACTTCGTGATCTCCTGCGAGTGCCTGGAACATGTTTTGCATCCGGAAACAATGGCCGCGGAGATTTCCCGGGTGCTGAAGCCGCGAGGGCAGTTCATTCTAACGACACCGAATCATCTCAACGGAATGATGCTTTCGTGGCTGAAATCATGGGCAACAAAAACCCCGTTCGATTCCGGTTGGGGCGCCCAGCCGCACGAAAATTTCTTTCTTTATTGGCGTGTCAAGTCGCTGTTGCAAGCCGGCGGGTTGGCCGTCGAGCACATGGAGAGCAGCCACTTCCAATGGCTTCTTCTCCCCCGCACTGCCCCGCACAAGCTGTGCACGGAGGATTTCAACAGCGGATTCTGGAAACGAGTGTTCCGACCGTTTGGAGTGCACTTTACGTTTCAAGGCTCGAAGCGGGTGAAATGAAACTGCCGGCGAACGATCCCCGTGCGGAAGGGACGGCAGGCTCGTCACTGCACGGCGGGCGCTCGCTGGGTCGTGTGGCTGTTCTTTTCAACTCACCATTCTTGTACGGGATGGAGCGCGCGGTCATCGAACTGTTCAGCGTGCTCAGGCCGGAGATCGAGGCGCTGTTTGTCATGACGCATGTCACGCTCCGTGAGAACCTGCCTGTGTTGAGGCAGATCGAGGCCCGCGGACTGCCGCACGTTTTTTGGCCTGACCACAAACCGTGGCCGAGGCTTGGGAAGCCACGCTCGCTGTCTCACCTGCTGCGGATGATATGGGCATGGGTACGAGGGAGCATCGCGCTGTTTAAGAGCGGCGCAGGAAGGGATGCCTTGTATGTCGGCTCCTTGTTCGCATCCCCATACGGTATGCCGCTGGCGTTTTACTACCGATCGCGCGGGCGGCGCGTGGTGCACCACTTTCACGATCTCAACAACAACCGATTGCTGATGAGGGCCTGGGCGCCATTTGTGACCGATTTTGTCCACAACTCCCGCTTCGGACTGGAGGCCGTCCTGCAGGACCATCCGTACTTGCGCAAGAAGCGAAACCACCTACTGCCGTACATCATGGACCTTGCCGCTCCGGCGCCTTGGCCGGGCGCTGACGCCCGCAAGCGCAACTTGGTGTTTGCTGGACGCGTATCATCGCAAAAGGGCATCGATTACCTGCTTGAGGCATTCGCGCGAGTCGCAGCCGGCTATCCCGACACCACGTTGCACATCGTGGGCACCTGCGCAAAAGAGTACGAAGAGGAGTTCGAGAGCCGGCTGAGCGCGGCGCAAGGGATGGCCGACGTGAAGTTCTGGGGATACCTTGAAAACGTCATCGACCTGCTGGGATCCGCGTACTTGCATGTGCAATCTACACCGCCAAGCCGATGCCACGAATCGTTTCCCCGCATCGCGCTGGAAGCGATGGCTTCCGGTGTGCCATCCGTATGTTTCCGAAGCGGTGGTTTGCAAGACATGATCAAGGATGGCGTCACGGGAATTCTGTGCGCTGAGGAAACCGTCGAGGCGCTCGCGGATGCGATCGGACGATTCCTCGCCGACCCGGATTTGCGCGAGCGTTGCGGAAAAAATGCGCGGGAAACTTACCTCCGCGAGTACTCGGCGGCAAAACTTCGGGGGCGTTGGTTGAAACTGCTCGCCCGCAGGGGTGCTGAATGTGCCGCCAACGAATAGACATGGCACCGGCATCCATTGGGTTGTCAGGATTGTTTCTCCGGATGGTGCGTAGGGTTATGCTAGGATATGGCTCCAATCCGTTTACACCGTACGATGAGCGCATTGATGAGCTTCGGGCGTGTCGCGCGGGCGGACGCGACGGACAAAGATCGCCACGACCGCGACTGAATCCACGTGCCTAAATCATGCAGCTTCAAAGCACACGACCGGCGCAGCGGGCCAAGAGCATCTTTGAACGCGGCATCGCTCAAGTCCATCGCTTCGTAACGCTGCCTGGCATCGTCACCCTTGTCATCTGGGCGACCGGCACCGGACGCGCCACTCTCCTACAGACCGTTCTCTCCTACCTGCTGCTGCAGCTCGCTTGGGGTTACTGGGTCCACTGGAAGCAAAAACCGGATGGAGAAAAGGACTTCCCGCTCTTTACCGTGATCGCCACCATGTACTGGCTGGCGTATGGGCTGCCCGTCTTCTGGAATTTGAAAGATGCTTGGACGTTTCGCAACTCCCGCCCGCTGACCGAAGCTGGCGTGGCTCGTGCGCTTGCTCTGGCCCTGGTGGCGGTGGTGTCTTTGTTTGTGGGCATGCATCTGGGGATTTTCCGCCGCCTGCGGCGTGCTCGCACCCTGGACCTGCGTGACGCGGCCTTCTCTCCCAAATACCTGGCGGTGGTAATGCTGGTGGGGCCCCTGCTGGGCAATTCCTCCATGACCTATATTTTTGGGTTGGGGTTCCGGCAGTTGATGATCATTCTGCGCAGCACCGTGCCGCTGGCTGCCTTCGCTATTCTGCTGCGCCGTCGTTTGATGCGCCCCGTGCCCACATTCGAAGGCGCCGCGTTGATCGTTTTCGGCGGCATGACCATCGGCTTGGGGCTGGCCTCCGGCTGGATCGGCACCGGCGCTGCCGTTATGGTAATCGCCGGTTCGGTTCTGGTGGATACGCGCTTCAAGATCCCCAAAGCCGCGCTTGCCTTCGCCTTCGCTTTCGCCATCTTCTTGCAGCCGGTGAAAGGCGAGTTCCGCACCCAGTATTGGGGAGTGGAGGGGCAAACATCGCAGACCCACCGCGCCGCCGACTGGGTTACCACCGCCCTGCAATGGTGGGGAGCGACTCTTTCAGATTCGAGTTCCACGACCTTTCATGACACGCTCTATTCCTCCGTCGACCGGTTCTCACTCCTGCAGCAGACCGCCTACGTGATGGAGCTTACACCCATCGTCATTCCCTACCAGGGCAGCTTCATGTACAGGTACATGGCCGTCACCCTGATACCGCGTGCCCTATGGCCCGACAAGCCGACGGTGAACGAGGCCAATCGCCTTTACCAGGTGACCTACGGATTGACCGCGGTGCGCAATCTTGGAGGCGTTTCCATATCGGTGGGTATGGCAGCGGAAAGCTATATTGCCTATGGTTGGGTAGGCACAATTTGCATCATGACGCTGGTCGGGATCATTCTGGAAGGGCTGGCAAGCGTCTGCCTGGCGCGCAACGCTGGTGTCCTCATGAAGGGAATCGGCCTGGCACTGGTGCCGTCACTGGCGGGTATCGAAGGGCAAATGGCGCAATATCTCGGCGGCTTGGCACAGCAGATCCTGGTGACGATTGTCGTCATGCTGCCGATCGCTTGTATTCGCCAACGACGAATACTCCCCGCCGTTCAAAACCGCGTTTTACGGACTAGTACAGCTCTGCGCATGATGCGCCAAAACTTGGTTCGATCTCCAATAGTGCGTTGAATTGTTGGGGCGGCTGGCAGCAGCGCGCGCGACCGTGGTTGCCCCGGGGGTCGGGCGCGGCGGCATCATCGCGCTCCGCGATTGCCGCTTGGCCGCGAATTCCCCAGATTACCTGGGCCGCCATCGCTTCTACGACGACGATGTGCGCAACCTGACCGGCGTGCGCGAGATTGCGTCGGCCGATTCACTCGTCATTCTTCGTGTCTCGGGATTTGAAAAAGGCTAGTCTAGCCGCCGCGAAACACATTACTCGCGGTCGTACCCTCTTGGGGACTGGGTATGCCCCGGTTGCGTGGTACGATTAGCCTATACATAAGCAGACGAGAGCGTACCGCACTGGCGAGTGCGATGCATTGGGACCGACTCCGCGGACGATTGGAATTTACAGATAGCAAAGGATGCATCCCCAGCGCACACGACCGGCGGAACAGGCCAAGGGCACCCTCGAACGCGGCATTTTCCAGGCATCCCGCTATGTAACGCCGCCGATCATCGCCACCCTCATCATCTGGGCGACCGGCACCGGGCGTGCCACTCTCCCGCAGATTCTCCTTTCCCACCTGCTGCTGCAACTCGCTTGGGGTTACTGGGTCTACTGGAAACAAAAGCCGGACGGGGAAAAGGACTTCCCGCTGTTTACCGCGATAGCCACCATGTACTGGCTGGCCTACGGGATGCCCGTCTTCTGGAATTTGCAAGATGCGTGGACGTTTCGCAACACGCGCCCGCTGACCGAAGGCGGTGTGACTCGTTCGCTTACTCTAGCCCTGGTGGCGGTGGTGTCTTTGCTGGTGGGCATGCATCTGGGAATTTTCCGCCGTCTGCGCCACGCCCCTATGCTGGACCTGCGCGACGCCAGAATCTCCCCGAAATACGTCGCCATCGTGATGCTGCTGGGGCCGCTGCTGAGCAATTCTTCGATGACGTACGTTTTCGGCTCGGGTTTACGCCAGGTAATGGTGATTCTGCGCAGCACGGTGCCGCAGGCCGCGTTCGCCATTCTGCTGCGCCGTCGTCTGCTGCGGCCGGTCCCGCCCTTCGAGCGCGTTGCATTGATCATTTTCATTGCCTTGACCATCGGCATGGGAGTGGCCTCCGGCTGGATCGGCACCGGCGCCGGCGTCATGGTCATCGCCGGCTCAGTTCTGGTAGATACGCGCTTCAAGGTCCCCAAATCCGCGCTCGCCTTAGCCTTTGCTTTTGCCATCTTCTTGCAACCGGCGAAAGAGCAGTTCCGCAGCCAGTATTGGGGCGCAGAGAGAGAAACTACCCAGGCCCACCGTGCCACCGACTGGGTTACCAGCGCGCTGCACCATTGGGAAGCCACACTTTCAGATTCGAATCCGGCCGCCTTTCGTGACACGCTCTATTCCTCCGTCGCCCGTTTCTCGCTCATGCAGCAGACAGCCAACGTGATGGAGGTTACGCCCAGCGTTATTCCCTACCAGGGCAGCTTCATGTACAGGTACATGGCCGTCACCGTAATACCCCGCGCCTTGTGGCCCGACAAGCCGTCGGTGAACGAGGCCAATCGCTTTTACCAGGTGACGTACGGATTGACCAGCGAGCGCAACCTCGACGGCGTCTCCATTTCCGTCGGCGTGGCGGCGGAAAGTTACATTGCCTACGGGTGGTTCGGAACGGTCGGCATCATGATGCTGATCGGCGTCGTTCTGGACGGGATCGCAACGGTCTGCCTGGCGCGCAACTCCGGCGTCCTCATGAAAGGCATCGGCCTGGCACTGGTGCCGTCACTGGTGGGTATCGAAGCGCAAATGGCGCAATACCTCGGGGGATTGTTGCAGCAAGCCTTGGTCACCATTGCGGTGATGCTGCCGATTGTGCAAGTGCGCCGGCGAGTCCCATCTTTCGGCCGCTTTCTCCGCCGTCCGATGCGGGTTCCCGCTACGCCGCGACGCATGCTCGGAGCCGTGAGGGCGCCCCAAGCCACAAGGTGATCGTCCTCGGTGGACAAGTCGAGCGCAGTACTAGCGAACCGTAGCGACTTCTCTCTCCATGGCGACGGCGTCAAGCAGCCGGCGGAGGTCGGCGCTGGAGGAAGCGGTGGCGGCCTTTCGGGAATACACGCGGAAGCGCGTGCCGACCAAGGACCACCCGGTCGGTTCGGGAAAACAAGCCATGCTTGATAAGGCAGGTACGCCAATGACCAGCCAACACGCCCCATTTCATCAGGGGAGAGCGAATCTCAGTGCTAATTCGGGAGTGGCTTTCGCATTCGTCGCTCAAGCATGCACTCGATACGCGACCTCGAAGTCAGGCAAATCGAGCCGAGTGTTTCGGGCCACGCGGCGACCTCGCCGGGTACGGTGGGAAGGGGCCACTTGTCGAGCCATGAGGAGAATGTCCCCAGGGGTCATCCGCTCGATCTCCGCAGCAATGCCGTATTGGCCAAAACATGAACTGACGCGAACGACACGCCCATGACAGCAAACCATGCCCGTTAAAGGCAATCCCAGTCCTTCCGGCAGCACGAGGAGAATGGCGATGTCGCAGCCTGCTCCAAAAAAAGCGTCAGTGATGAAGAAAAGTCCTCGGGTGCCAATGTTCTTCATGGAGGCTGCAAGAGTGTGCTGCCCCGAAGTCACGATCGCCGGAGTCGCACATGGCATCCGTTGCTGGCCTCGTCGTTCATGGACAGAGTCGGCTGGGAGTGTCTCCCGATATGTCTTGTTCAGCCAAGAATTCTGCATCATTGCCATTTCTTCTCTCCCGTTGATCCGGCATCACCTATCTTCTCAGGCGCAAGACAGGAAACGTAATGCGGACTCTCGCAGGAAAACGGCCTGGGATTCCCACTCTCCAAGATCGCGAGCGGGCGGCTTGGGCAGCGAGGGGAAGAGAGCAATCCTGGCAACCCCAGGCCCAGGTTTGTGTATGTAGGGTACCGGAGCGCGCCGGAAATATAGGAGCGCCTCGGATACGAAAAAAAAATATTGCCGAAACACTTGGCAGGTACATCCATGTCAAGAACTCGGCCCAACAGCTGTAGAAAGTCTTCAACAGAGTTGACACACCGAGCTGAGAGGGAGTAAGAAATATCCTCTGCTATTGAGCGTGGGTAAGGGTCGCTCGTGGTTCAAGGGTCTCTTCGAATACGAGTCAGTTCGCAATCCTTCCGCGATTCTTAGAGCCATATAGCGGCCAGGCACGCCGGCTCCCGGATCAGGCGCAGCGAAGCAGTCGGCATTTATTAGGTTCCACTCCCGGTGAGCAGAAAACCTAGTAGCTATTCCACGGACGGGGTAACTGAGTTGATGCCCTCTTCCAAGTCATTGAATTTGCGACATCAAGAATTGCCGAATGTTTCGTGAGATAGCTTCTCGACAGCGAGTATTGTGCGGCTGGCATCGTGTCTTGAACAACGAGGTTGAGAAACTGGGCGCCAAATGGACAAGAAAGTGCGCGGGCATATATTTTCCTCTGCGCCTCGGAACCCTAACTTAGGTTGGGATAACTCCAAATTAGGCTGGTAATGAACCAGTCCGCAGAGGAAATGATAGTGAATCATTACGACGCAACCAAGTGGATCGATTTTGTGCGTGGCGTGTTAGTTGGGCGGGAACGCGAAGCGATGCAAGCGCACCTCAAGACAGCGTGCGCCCGGTGCGGCCGGACTGCCCGGCTTCTCGGTGCTGCAGCTGAGGTGGGGGCTTCCGATTCGCGGTGGGATGTGCCGGACTCCGTCGTCCAAACGGCCCGATCATTCTTTGCGCTGCAACGACCGGAAAAGGTACATATCCTGCCGCGCATAGTCGCCAAGCTGGTGTACGACAGCTTTCGTGATCCTCTGCCGGCAGGTGTGCGCATGCAACATCGCCTCAGCCGCCAGGCACTCTACGAGGCCGGGCGTTATTCCGTGGATGTGCGGCTGGAGCACGAGCGCGGTTGCGCGCGCATCAACTTGGTGGGGCAGATTGCCGACCGTGAGCAACCGACGACCGACCTGGGTGACGTGCCGGTCCTATTGATGTCGGGCAAGGCGGTGATTGCGCGCACGCTCAGCAATCGCTTTGGCGAGTTCCAGATGGAATATGAGCCCGCCCGGCACCTCTGGTTGTATGTTCCGGTAGAACAACGCGGTAAAGGCCTTGAGGTTCGGCTTGGGGTTGATGTCAGGTAAGCAGCTCCGGGCTTGGTTTCAGGGCGGGACCTTCCTGCTCCAGGTACTACAGAGAGGTTAGGATGAAAGCTGTTATCAATCGTCTCTTGGTTTTTTTATTGCTTACCGGCTTGTCGGTGGCGGGCTACGGCCAGTCTGCGCCGTCGGGCAGCCGGTTCATTGTGCGAGCGCCGGGAAACGACCAACAGGTAGCCTCCGACCATGGGCTGAGCGATGTCGCCTCTGTTCCCACGCAGGGCGTTGCCCTGATGGCACCTTTCGACCCAGCCCAGTCGCAGCAAGTTTTTTCCGACTTGCAGTCCGATCCGCGAGTGCAGCGAGCGGAGCAGGATTTCACGGCGCTGGTCGCGGAGGTCTCTAACGCTAGCGCTGCCCGGCTTGACCAGTCCACCGCCGCCATCCTGGATAAACTTTTCGACCCCACCCTCGTCTCCTATTATGGTTCCACCGCGGCTAAGGGTTACGTTAATCAGCCCGCCACTGCGCTCATCCGTTTGAACTGCGCGCAATCAAACTACGGCGCCACCGGGACGGGAATCGTCGCCATCATCGACACCGGAGTGGACCCCAATCACCCCGTCCTGCAGTCGGCGCTGGTGGCGGGATATGACTTCACGCGCAACGTGGCCGGCATCCCGTCGGAGATGAATGATTTGCCGCCAGCCACCGCTGCCGTCCTCACTTCAGCGGGACAGGCCATGCTGAACCAAAACGGAGTCGCGGTAGTGAACCAGTCCACCGCCGCCATTCTGGACCAGTCCACGGCCGCCATCCTTGATCCGCTGACACTTCCGCCGGCGTTCGGTCACGGCACCATGGTTGCGGGTATCGTGCACCTGGCCGCTCCCAATGCCCGCATCATGCCCTTGAAGGTATTTCAGGGCGACGGCACGGCCAGCCTGTTCGACATCATTCGGGCTATTTATTTCGCTGTGGATCACGGAGCGAAGGTCATCAATCTGAGCTTCAGCATCCTCTCCAATTCTGCCGAGTTCATGCGCGCTCTCAACTATGCGCGCCTGCATAACGTGGTTGTCGTGGCCTCGGTGGGAAACTCGGGGACTTCGACAATCGTCTACCCTGCGGGGATGAAGAACGTCATTGGAGTGGCGTCCACCGATAACATCGGCAGACTCAGCAAGTTCTCCAATTTTGGCGCCCACATCGTTGACCTGGGAGCTCCCGGCGAAGGTGTCATCACCACCTATCCAGGCAACAACTACGCTGCTGCCTGGGGTACGTCCTTTAGTGCTCCCTTCGTTGCCGGCGGTATGGCCTTGTTGAAGCAGTTCTGGTCGAAGATGCCGATGTCCGAAGCCCTGGAAGCTTTTTCCAACAATAATAAATTTAACCTCGACTCTGGGTACGGCGCCCTGGATTTATGCGATTCGGTGGAATACATCAAGGCGGAACTCCCCACCATAACCATATCCAACTGATAGTTGTGTAACCGGGGTCAAGGTCTCACTGAAGGCGCACCTTTCCGCAGCGGTCTGCCGCCTTCATTTCCCCCTTGCGCTCGCCCCGCGGCACGCTTCAACATAGGGCGACTCGACTCCTTGCGAAAAGGGATGGAAGCTCTCCTCCAGGTACGGGACCTGCACGTCCACTACAACTTATCCAGCGCCGGACCAGTATGCGCGCTGCAAGGCGTGGACTTCGTGATCAGGGAGGGTGAATCCGTCGGCGTGTTGGGCGAATCCGGCTGCGGAAAGAGCACTCTCGCCGCCACCATCATGGGGCTCTTACCGTCCGAAGCATCCGTCAGCCGGGGTTCGGTGCGCCTTCGAGGCCGGGAGCTGGTCGGGCTCAACGAGAAGGAGCTTCGCTGCATCCGCGGGACGGACCTGGAGCTTATCTACCAAGAACCCGCGCTGGCACTCAATCCGGTGCTGCGCGTCGGGCAGCAAGTCGCCGATGTCGTGCGCGCGCACATGGCCCTTGATCGAGCCCGTGCCATCCAGCGCGCGCAAGACATGCTCGCATGCGTCGGCTTGGAGGGAGAGCGTTACTTCCGGGCTTACCCGCATCAGCTCAGTGGCGGTCAGCTCCAGCGAGTTGTGATCGCGCAGGCGCTGGTTTGCCGTCCGGCGCTGGTCACGGCAGACGAACCGACCAGCTCATTGGATTCGACTACGCAGGCGGAAATCCTCGGGCTGCTCCAACGGCTACGCCAGGAGATGGGGGTTTCGTTGTTGCTCATCAGCCACGACCCGGCAGTGCTGGCTACGCTCTGCGACCGCGTGCTGGTGATCTATGCCGGCAAAATCGTGGAACAAGGCATTTTGCCGGAAGTCTATTGCCATCCGCGCCATCCTTATACGAAAGCGCTGCTGTCGTTGATGGCCGGCCGGCAGGGCGAGAACAGCGCCGGCGTGCTTCCAGCCATCCCTGGACAGCCGCCCAGTTTGTCGCTTCTCCCTTCCGGTTGCAGTTTCGAGCCGCGTTGCTCGGAGCGGCTCGAGGCTTGTGCGGCACGAGCGCCGGAAGAAGTCGCGGAAGGAGAGCGCCGCGTGCGCTGCTTCAAGTATGGCGGCTAATGGCAGCCAGGGTAGCGTGGGTGTGCAACCTCTGTTGCGCGTGGAACGGCTGCGCAAAACTTATGCGCAACGTCATCCGCTATCTCTGCGCCAACACTCGGTGACCGCCCTGGACGGAGTAGACCTGGCGGCTGCCCGGGGTTTGTTCCTGGCGCTGGTCGGTGGGTCGGGATCGGGGAAGTCCACGCTGGCGCGCTGCATCGCATGCTTGGAGCGGCCTTCGGGTGGCAGCATTTGGTTTCAGGGCAAGGACGTGGCAGGGCTGTGCGAGAGCGAACTGCGCCACATCCGCCCGAAGTTACAGCTCATCTTTCAAGATACCGCCTCTGCGCTTAACCCGCGCTTTTCGGCGCTTGAACTGGTCGAGGAACCGCTCCGGATCCAGCATTACGGCAGCGCGCGGGCAAGAGCCGAAAAAGCGCTTGACACCATGGTGCAGGTGGGGATGCTGCCAGACTGCGCCCAACGCTACCCCCACCAGTTCAGCGGAGGTCAGCGACAGCGACTGGCCATCGCTCGCGCCTTGGTGCAGGAGCCTGAACTATTGATCCTGGATGAGGCGCTGTCCGGCCTCGATCTTTCTCTCCAAGCGCAGATGGTGAATACTCTGCTCGAGCTGCGCAAGCGGCACGACCTGACCTATCTCTACATTTCCCACGACCTCGGCCTCGTGAAGCAGGTGGCCGATGAAGTTGCCGTCATGCACGGCGGGCGTGTGGTGGAACGTGCCCCCACGGCGGAGCTGTTCCGCTCTCCGCAGCAGCCGGTCACGCGGGAGTTGATCGCGGCCATCCCGGAGATTGCGTGCCTTCACCCCGCCGCCAGGAGCCAGTGACCATGCGCTACCTGCTGCGCAGATTGCTGCATGCCGTCCTCGTGCTGGCGGGCGTCTCCGTGCTTTCGTTTCTTTTTTCCGAGATGGCACCCGGCGATTACTTCGCCGAGATGCGCATGATGCCGCAAGTCTCGGCCGATACCATCGCGGCACAACGCGCCCAATACGGCTTGGATCGCCCTTTGCCCATCCGCTATGCGCGCTGGCTCCAGTCGGTGGCGCGCGGGGACTTCGGATATTCGTTCGCCTACAACGCACCGGCGCGCAAGCTGCTAGGCGTGCGCGCGCGTAACACCCTGCTGCTGACCGGGACGGCGGTCCTCCTGTCGTGGGTGCTGGCGATCCCGCTCGGCATCTGGGCAGCCAGCCATCGGCGCGGCTGGGCCAGACGTGCTTTCGGGGTCGGGACTTCTGCCTTGCTCGCGACCCCGGATCTGCTACTCGCGCTGGCATTCCTGATGCTGGCGGTGCGAACCCGGATTCTGCCGGTCGGCGGCATGTTCTCGGTGAATAGCGCCGAACTGACTCCCCTCAAGAAAATACAAGACTTGGGGACGCACATGCTGCTGCCGGTCCTGGTGATCATGCTGGGAACGGTGCCCGCGCTGTTGAGGCACGTGCGTGCTGCGATGATCGAGGTGTTGGATGCGCCATTCATCCGCGCCGCGCGTGGACACGGCCTGCCGGAGAACTGGGTGCTGTTCCGCTACGCCCTGCCCGCGGCCGCGAACCCGCTGATCACACTGTTCGGGTTCTCGCTGGCTACGCTGCTCAGCGCATCCCTGCTGGTTGAAGTCATCATGAGTTGGCCGGGGCTGGGACCGATGCTGCTGGAAGCCATCTTCGCGCGCGATTTGTACCTGGTGATCGGAGCCGTTGTGCTTTCGACTCTCTTCTTGGTGGCGGGCAGCTTGGTTGCGGACTTGTTGCTCTACGCCGCCGACCCGCGCATACGGACGGGGAAGCCATGAGCCACGACCGCAGGATTTGGGCGATCATGGCGGTATTGGTCGTCTTGCATGCCGCCGCGGTCTTCGCCGATTTCCTGGCGCCGTACGATTTCGCCACCCAGGACCGTAGCATGGCCTTTGCGCCACCGGCGCGTCTGCATTTGGTGGACAACACCGGACACTTCCACCTCCGGCCTTTTGTTTACGGAATCAAGCTGCGCGAGGGCAGCTTCACCGAATACCAGGAAGATCGAACTCACCTCTTCCCCATGCGCTTCTTCGTCGCGAGTGAGCCTTATAAGGTGTTGGGGCGGTGGACCTCGCGGCTGCGTTGGCTCGGAGTGGAAGAGCCCGGCCGCATTTTTCTGATGGGAAGTGACGGTTTCGGCCGCGACGTTTTCTCGCGCTTGCTTTATGGGGGCCGGATCTCACTGTTTTCAGGATTGTTGGCAGCCGGGCTCTCGTTGGGCATTGGCCTCCTCCTGGGAGCATGCTCCGGCTTCTACGGAGGCTGGTTGGACGACATCATCATGCGCGTGTCGGAAGTGTTCCTTGCACTTCCCTGGATCTACCTGTTGCTTGCGCTGCGGGCATTCCTGCCGCTACGGTTGGATCCTGCCGGGACATTTTTTCTTTTGGTGGGAGTGATCGGGTTCGTGGGCTGGGCGCGTCCGGCGCGGCTGGTGCGGGGAGTGGTGCTGAGTGCGAAAGAGCGCGCGTTCGTGCTGGCGGCGCGAGGTTTCGGCGCGTCGAACTCCTATCTGCTGCGCCGGCACGCGTTGCCGCCGGCCTGGGGAGTGTTATTGACCCAGGCTGCCCTGCTGGTGCCGCAATACATTCTTGCGGAAGTGACTCTCTCCTTCCTGGGCCTCGGCGTGGCCGATCCCGTTCCCAGTTGGGGAAATATGCTCGCCGAGTTGCAGCAGTACCACGTGCTGACCTCCTATTGGTGGATGTTGATTCCGGGATTCGCTCTTGTGCCTGTCTTCCTCGCCTACTATGTCCTAGCGAACCTCTTGCACCAGCGGGTAAAATCCGTAGTCTCTTAATCCAGGTCCAGGGCGGTTTAGGTTGAAATTGGCGATCGAGAAGTTGGCTCTAATCTTACTGATCGTGGCGGCGTGTACCGCTTGGGCTCTTCCCGAGGACGAGGAACTGCTCCGAACGAATGCGGAAGTCGGCCGCCGTGGTGGACGCCTGGTGGTGAGCCAGCGTGCCGAGCCCAAGACACTGAACCCGGTCACCGCCGTGGATAGTGCTTCGCGCGATGTGATCCGCCGCCTGTCCGCCGACTTGATCCACATTAATCGCCAGAGCTTCCAGACCGAGGCCGCCTTGGTGAAGTCCTGGACAGCCACCCGTGACGGCCGGAGCTACACCCTGTCCTTGCGACGCGGGTTGAAATTCTCCGACGGGAAACCTTGCGACGCCGACGATGTCGTCTTCACTTTCCAAGTGTACCTCGACGAGAAGGTGCATTCACCTCAGCGTGACCTGCTCGTCGTCGGAGACAAACCCATTGCCGTCACCAAGCTGGACGCGCACACCGTGCGCTTGGAATTCTCCAAGCCCTACGCCGCCGCCGAGCGGCTCTTCGACAGCGTGGCCATCCTGCCGCGACATCTGCTGGAGCCCGCCTACAAGGAGGGCAAGATTTCACAGAGTTGGGGACTGAACACACCTCCCGAGCAGATGGCCGGGTTGGGCCCGTTCCGGCTGAAGCAGTACGTTCCCGCTGAGCGCATCACCCTGGAGCGCAATCCGTATTACTGGAAAGTTGACCAGAAGGGTCAGCGCCTGCCGTATCTTGATGAGCTGACATTTCTCTTCGTGCCCAGCGACGACGCGCAAGTGCTTCGCTTCCAGGCGGGCGAGACCGACGTCATCAGCCGCCTGAGCGCAGAGAATTATTCCGTGCTCGCTCGGGAGCAGCAAACTCGAGGCTACACGCTCCACGATCTCGGCGCCGGCCTGGAATACAACTTCCTTTACTTCAACCTCAATGACGACACCGCCGGCAGGTTGCCCGAGGTCGAGCGCAGCCAAGCATGGTTTCGCGACCTGAAATTTCGCCAGGCCGTCTCGGCAGCTCTCGACCGCGAAGACATCGTGCGGCTGGTCTTCCAGGGCCGGGCGACTCCCCTGTGGGGGCCGGTAACGCCCGGCAACAAGCTCTGGTTGAATACCGCGCTGCCCAGGTCCCCGCCGTCCATCGCGGGCGCGCGCGATCTGCTAAAGGCGGCCGGTTTCTCGTGGAAGGGCGACACGCTGGTCGATGCCTCCGGGCAGCCCGTGGAATTCACCATTATCACCAGCGCCAGCAATAATCAGCGGCGCCAGATGGCGACCCTGGTGCAGGAGGACTTGAGGAAGCTGGGCATGCGGGTGCAGGTGGTCCCGCTGGAATTCCGCGCCTACGTGGATCGCATGATGCAGACGCACGACTACGATGCCGCCATCATGGCCATCCAGAGCGGTGACGTGGACCCGACTTCGGACATGAATGTCTGGATGTCGAGCGGCGGCACTCACATCTGGCACCTTGGAGAAATTAGACCGGCGACGCCGTGGGAAGCCGAGATCGACCGGCTCATGCAGGAGCAGCTCGTTACCTTGGACTACAAGCGGCGGAAGCTCGCCTTCGACCGTGTACAGAGGATCATTTCCGAACAGCTGCCCATGATTTGCCTGGTCAGTCCCAACATCCTGCTCGGAGCAAAAAACAGTCTGGGGAACTTCCGCCCTTCTATCTTGGACCATTACACGCTCTCCAACGTGGAAGAGCTGTTCTGGCGCCAGCAGTAGGCGATCATGGCCGCGGAACCTCCGCCGGCGCTCGAGCCCTTTCCTGCCGAGGGCCCGCTCCCCTCCTGGAGCGATGCTCGCCTGGTGCGGGAGTGCCTGAACGGAAACGAGCAGGCCTGGACCGCCCTCATCCAGAAATACAAGCGGCTGGTCTACTCGATACCGCTCAAGTATGGTCTCACCCCGGACGATGCTGCCGACGTATTTCAAGCGGTGTGCCTGGAGCTGTTCTCCGAATTGGTGAACCTGCGCAAGGCGGAAGCTCTGCGCTCCTGGCTGATCAGCGTTACGATTCACAAAAGCCTGCGCTGGAAAAAGCAGCGGCTCAGTGGACTTGAGGTCGAAGTCGATTCGCTGGAACAAGAGCCCCCTGACGCAGCCACCCTCGCGCCCGTCGCGATGCTCGAACAGTTGGAAAGGGAGCAATCCGTTCGCCAAGCCATCCGCCGCTTGCCGGCCCGCTGCGCGGAGATGATCCGCCTGCTTTTTTATGAGCAGCCGCCGTTGCCTTACGTCGAGGTGGCAAGACGCCTGGGCCTTGCGACTGGATCCATCGGCTTTATCCGCGGCCGTTGTCTGAAGCGCTTGCAGAAAGAGCTCGAAGAGCAGGGTCTGAGATGAGCAGCGCGCGTGCAGCACTTCCCCAGGAGCTGGCCTGGATCGCGGAATTGTCACGGGCGGAAACGCGGTCTGCCCGCCGCCAACTGCTTCGCAAATATCGCGCGCAGTATTCGCCAGCATTGGTGGACCGCTTGTATGACGAGGTCGTCCGGCTCTCGCGGGTGGAGCTTTTGCGCGCTGCTCCCGTTGCCGACGCAGCATTGGCGGTCGCCGAACAGTTGCGGGACCAAGGCGCGCTGGCCCAGGCGTCGCGCGCCGTGGGGCACATCCTGCTGCTGAGCGGCAAGTACAAGGTGTCCTTGCGGCGTTACGAGAAGGCACTGCAAATTTTCCAGCAACTCGGCCGGGATTTGGACGCGGCCAGAACCGCCAGTGGTGGAATGCTCCAGACGCTGATCTACCTGGGGCAATATTCGCGCGCATTCGCGCTGGCCGCCAGAGCGCGGAAGATCTTCCGGAGGCACCGGGATCGCCTGCGCCTGGCCAGGCTCGACAGCAATCTGGGCAACGTGCTCTATCGGCAGGACCGTTTTCAGGAAGCGCTGAGGCTTTACCGGCGCGCTTACGCCTACTTCCGCAAAGCGGGCGAGACCCAAGACGTAGCCATCGTCCTCCGCAACATGGCGGTCTGCTACATCAGCCTCAACCGGTTTGCCGAGGCACTGAAGATCTATCACGAGGCACGGCGCTATTGCCAGCGCCACGGGCTGTTGTTGCTGGTAGCCGAGGCGGATTACAACATCGCCTACCTGCATTTCCTGCGCGGCGAGTACACCACCGCCATTGCCCTCTATGAGACCACGCGCCAGAAGTGCAAGGAGGTCGCCGATCCCTACCACCGCGCGCTTTGCGACCTGGACCAGGCGGAGATGTTTCTCGAGTTGAACCTGGGCGAAAGCGGCACGGAACTGGCGCAGGCTGCCTACTCCGGATTCTTCGAGCTGCACATGCATTACGAAGCGGCCAAGGCGCTCACCTTCCTGGGAATCGCCGCCAGCCAGTTGGGAAAACCGGAACCATCCCTGCAGCGCTTTGACCAGGCGCGCAAGCTCTTCGTGCGCGAAAAAAACCTGCTCTGGCCGGCCTTGATTGACCTTTACAAGGCGCTGGTTCTGTACCAGGAGGAGAAACGCGACGAATCGCGGCGACTGGCCCGTTCCGCCCTGCGCTTCTTCGCCACCTCCTCCCTGCCGGCCAAGGCCGCGATCTGCGAACTGCTCCTTGCCAAGCTTGACCTCCAGGCGGAAAGATTTGGGGCGGCGAAGAAGCATTGCCTTTCCGCACTGCGGCGCCTGAAGAATGCCGAGACGCCGGCTGTCGGCTACCAGGCTTATTTCGTGCTCGGGCAAGTAAGGGAGGCGATGAAGGACCTTCAAGGAGCGGCGCGGTCATACCGGCAATCTCATGCCACGCTGGAGGACTTGCGCAGTCATTTGCTGGGCGAGGAATTGAAGATCGCCTTCCTCAAAGACAAGCTTGAAGTCTATGAGAGCCTGACTTGGATCACTCTGCTTACCCGGCCGGGGCCGAAGGGCGCTGTCTCCGCCTTCGCCTTCGTGGAACAGGCAAAGTCGCGCAGCCTGGCTGACCTGATCGCGTCCCGGGTCCACGCGATGCAGCCACGGACGCGGCGCAGCGCTGCCCTGGGAGACAAGGTGAACCAGGTGCGCGACAAACTTCATTGGGCATCTCGCCAGATCCTCCTCGAGGAACTGCGTGCGGAGGAAGGCTCACGCGCGCGCATCCGGCGCTTAAGTCGCCGGACCCGGGTTTTGGAGGGTGCGCTGACCCGCGCCCTGGCCCAGATCCGGAACTCCGACCGCGAGTTTGCCGAGTTGCAAAGCGCGGGCACCGTCGGGCTGGATGCGATCTGCTCTTCGCTTCCGCAGAATTCAGTTCTGCTGGAGTACTACCACGCCCGCGGCGTGTTCTACGTTTGGCTGGTGAGAAAGCACTCGGTGGAAATGGTGCCGCTGGGACCGATCGAGAAGGTCCGCGATCACCTGCGGCTCCTGCAATTCCAGCTTTCGAAATTCCGCTTAGGGCGGGTGTTCGCCGATGCACTCAGTCCGGCTTTACATGCTGCGGCCTCCTTTCACCTCAGCGAACTTTACCGCGAGCTGATAGCGCCCATACGTGATCGCCTGGACGCCGAACACCTGGTAATCGTCCCGCATGGTTTTCTGCACCAACTTCCCTTTCACGCGCTGTTCGATGGGGGAAAATGGCTTTGCGACGAGTTCTCGATCTCCTATGCCCCCAGCGCCAGCGTGTTTCACCTGTGCGCGGCAAAGCGATCGCGTGCGCCGGAGCGCTCGTTGGTGTTTGGTATTCCTGATCCCCGGGCGCCCCACATCCGCCAGGAGGCGGAGTTCGTCGCTTCCGTCCTGCCCAATGCCACGCTGTTCCTGGGTGAAGAAGCCAGCGAGGACCGGTTGCGCGCTTACGGGCCGGTGAGCCGCTTCATCCACATCGCAACCCACGGCCTGTTTAGGCGCGACAACCCGATGTTCTCATCCATCCGGCTGGGCGACTCGCAGCTCACTCTGTTAGACCTGTACCAGCTACGGCTGTCTGCCGAATTGATAACGCTTAGCGGTTGCGGCACCGGCCTGAACGCAGTGGTAGGTGGAGACGAACTGCTCGGACTAGCGCGCGGCCTGCTCTATGCCGGGGCGCAGGCGCTGGTGGTTACACTCTGGGATGTAAACGACGAGAGCACCGCCATGTTCATGAAGTGCTTCTATGAAGAGCTGACCTGTACAACCAACAAGGCCGTTGCCCTGCAACACGCGATTCATAGCCTGCGCTCCAGCTATGCTCATCCCTATCACTGGGCCCCCTTCGTGCTCATCGGAAAGTTCGCCTAACGACAGCTCTCAGCCGTATCCTAAGTAAGGGAAGCCTTTTCAGTTTGACGGTGAACCACCACGCTGCCACCCGCTCGTTCAAGGAGGATGGCCGGTGGTACCATCCGTTCTGAAATGTCATAGCAGAGGGCGATCTTCAATGAGATGCGTGCGCAGCCGCGCGACGTTTCCTTCCGTGTCGCGCTTGTGTCTGCCTATAGGGATCGAGCAGACTTCGGTCGAGCGCCGCCTCGGCGCTTTCTTGTGGTGACACAATCGCGCGCCGAGGCGACAATCCGCTCTTTCCAAGTTCCGCTACCGGATGGGTCGCGTCACCGTGGAAGCGCACAGAGCGCTTCGCCGACTCGAGTTTCTTCCGTGGGCGCATAAGCACGAAACTGGATCCACAGTTTCGCAAGGCACACCCAGAGGTCAGTCGGGCCTCGGCGATTCCCAGCCGCTCGCGAAATCCTGGAGAGCGGGAACCCCAGCCTCGATCGTGGGGAGGGCTAAGAAGGCGATCCCGGTTACCCGAGGCCAGAGTTCACGTATATAGGGTCTCGGGCCGCGTAAAAAATATAGGGGTATCTCGCTATGGGAAAAACAGTTGGGAGAGGAGGATTGACAGGCATACGTGAGACAGGAGTTACTATTTGTTGCGCCGTCGAATCAGTAAGTTGCGGCTGCCGATCAGTGGAGGTTTTCGGAACAGCCGCATCATGGCCTCGCGCTCGTTTCAGCGCAGCATTCGCTTCATGCCCCTGATTTAGTGCGAAGATGCTGGCGTAGAGCGCAACTAGTGCGCGTCCTTCGGGGAGATTGAGATTCATACTCCGTTCTGTCTTGGCCATACTTGCCTCTCACTCCCCCATGGCCCGCCTTTGTGCTGGCCACGGCGTAGTTTCTGGAGGGTACGGTTACAAGCCAGCCCGAAATTGGTGCAGGTGGCGAAGGAGAGGGCTGTTTCCAGCACAGCAATCCGATCACAACATCCGATTATTTTTTGGCTGCGCTCTCTTTTTCTAGCGTACTATGTCGCACACATCGCTGATCAAGTCGACCGGAAGCGGAGAACGTGAGTGTGAAGTTCGGCGTGCTGGTCTTGGACTATGATGGCACCATCGCCGTCGACGGGGTGCTGGACCCGGATGTGCGTTCGGCCATTGCCGAGGCGCGCGCGGCGGGCATTGTCGTAGTCCTGGCGACCGGACGCATTTTGAACGACCTGCGGCGCGAGGCCGGCGATCTCGGTTTCGTCGACGTCATCGTCGCCGAGAACGGCGCTGTCCTGGCATTTCCCGGCTCGGGTTACTCCAGCGTCCTTGCCTCATCTCCGCCTGCTGCCTTCCTCGACGCACTCCGCCAGCGCGGAATTCCAATCAATGCGGGCGAGTGCGTCGTGGAAGCTCCTGCTTCGGCGGCGTACGACGTATTGTCGGTCGTCCGCGAGATGCGGCTCTCGCTGGTCCCCGTGTTCAATCGCGACCGGCTGATGGTCTTGCCCGACGGTGTCAGCAAAGCCACCGGACTACGGGTGGCACTCTTTGACCTGCGACTTTCGTCCCACAATGCGATTGCCATTGGCGATGCGGAAAACGATCACCGCATGCTCGAGATGTGCGAGATCGGCGCGGCTGTGGAATGGGGCAGTCAGGCGCTCAAGGCGGCGGCCGATGAAGTCGTGAACGGGTCGGGGCCGCCCGACGTTGCGTCCTACATCCGGCGCTTGGTTCATTCTCGCAGCCTGTTGCCTTCACGCGTTGGCCGCCGCCGCCTGTTGCTGGGACATGATTGCGAAGGCTGGCCCATGGAACTGTCCTTCCGCGGGCGCAATCTACTGATCGCCGGGGACCCGAAATCGGGCAAGTCCTGGGTCACCGGTCTGCTCTGCGAGCAGCTCGCTTTTTACCGCTACTGTGTGTGCGTCATCGACCCCGAGGGCGATTATACGGGGCTTGAGGTGCTCCCCGGTGTGACGGTGCTGGGCGGCGACAGTCCGCCACCGCGTTCCCACGAACTGCTCCGCGCGTTACGGCACCCGGACATGAGCGTGGTGATCGATCTTTCGCGGCTCACGCACGCGGAAAAATCCGAGTACATGCAATCGCTTCTCCCCGCATTGGCGCTCGTCCGCCGCCGCACTGGCCTGCCTCATCGCATCGTGGTCGACGAAGCGCATTACTTCCTTCAGGGTCCAGAGGCAGCGGATCTCCTTGACCTCGAATTGGCCGGATATATCCTTGTGACCTATAAAGTAGCGCGGCTGGATCAACGCGTGCTGGATGCCACGGAGACCATCATCGTGACGCTTGCGACGGACCCCAATGAGGTGGAGACCCTGGCCGCGCTCTGCCGTGTCAAGGATCGTGAAGAGGAGTGGGGCGTCACCCTTGGGCAACTGCACCTCGGGGAAGCCGCGGTGCTGACGGGCGGGGAGGGAGCGGAGAGCGGGCTCCGCCGGTTCCGGCTTGCGCCGCGGCTGACATCGCACGTCAGACATCGGGAGAAATATCTCGACGTACCCATACTGAGAGGCCAGGCATTTGTGTTCGTGTCAAGTAAAGGCTCTTCGGGCCAGCAGGCCCGCAGCCTGCGGGAATTTGTCGATGTCGTTGCTGCAACACCCGCTACCGAACTCCACGGACACCTGCGCCGCAGGGACTTTTCGCGCTGGGTCGAAAACGTTTTCGGCGACCACCACCTCGCCTCGCGCCTGCGGCAACTCGAAGAACTCTATTGTTCTGGAGGGGCGAGTGACATCAACCATGCCATGGTGCAGGCGATCTGCGAACGTTACGATCTTGATCTTCCCAAAAGAGGCCTGCTGCTGGGAGATTCGGTAGTTTCATGACTCGCGACACAACTTAGCCGGTTTGAACGCGCGGATGCAGGTGGCCCTTTCCAATTCCGAATAAGTCGGAACTGCGGACCAGCGTCTACGAAAGGCGCGAAGAGCAAAGGCCCAACGCGGAGTCACATGCTGCGTCGGGCCTGCTTGTCCGATCGTCTGCCGCCGGTGAGATTCGCTGACTATTTGTTCGCCGTCAGGCGGTCGTAGATGAAGCCGGCTACGCCGCCGGAGATGGCGCCGATGGCCGCGCCCTTACCGCCGCCGGCGATCGCGCCAATGGCAGCGCCCGTACCGGCCGAGCCGGCAACGATCAGCGCCGACTTCTCGGTGGAGCGGTAATGACGAACCGGCTCGCCGTAGGCGTCGCGGACAACCCGGTCGTTATAGGTTGAGTTGGCGTAGGTTGAGGTGGCGTGGCGCGCGCGCGCGCTCGGGTGGTTGATACTGGCCGGTCGGAGTTTGCCGGCGAAGGACGGTCGTAAACCGCGGGTTGCATGACGGTGTCATCGGCCTGGGCGACCTGGGGTGGGTGCGGACTTACGAACTTGGGAACCGCCCACAGTCCCAGCGCGGAAACCAGCACCGCAGTGATAACCGCGGAAACAATCGCCGAACGGACGACGGTGGATTTCATCTCTTCCTCCCGGCTGAGCCTTGCGGCCCAACCTGCACAACGCGTCGGAAGAGCAGTGTGCGTGCCAAATGCAAGTATATGAAAATCTGTTAGTTGTAAGTTCTTGCCAGCCTTAGAGCAGGGAAGATTTCGCGCCGTAGTAAGTAATTACTTACATGGTGCGCGGGTCGCGCTGACGGGCTACGGATAGGCGTGCTGGCATCGAAACGCTCGGGGTGAATATCGAAAGCCGCCGGTCACCTGCGTTGGCGGAGTTTGTCTATGGCCCAGCGGGCGTGGGAGGCGACGGTGGCGTCGAGATCGGCGGCGAGTTTTTCCAGTGTCGGCAGGAAGCTGGAGTCGCCGCTGTTGCCCATGGCGATGGCCACGTTACGACGCAGGCCATTGTACTTGGCGCGCTTAATGGGTGAGCCGCGGAAGGTGGCACGGAATTCGTCTTCGTTCATCGCCGCCAGCCATTCCAGCGCGGGATTCACCAGACCAGGGCGCGGGGCGAACTCAAGTGCGGCGGTGACGGGTGCGCGGCGGTTCCACGGGCAGACGTCCTGGCAGATGTCGCAGCCGAAGACGTGGCGGCCGATACCGTCGCGCAGGTTCTCCGGGATGTTGCCGCGCTTTTCGATAGTGAGATAGGAAATGCAGCGGGTGGCGTCGAGGTGGTAAGGCGACACAAAGGCGTCGGTCGGACAGGCGTCCAGGCAGCGCGTGCAGGCGCCGCAGCGGTCGGGCGCGGGAATATCGGGCTCAAGCTCGAGCGAAGTGAGGATCACGCCGAGAAAAATCCACGAGCCAAAGTGCTGATGGATGAGGCAGGTATTCTTGCCTTGCCAGCCAATGCCGGCGTACTTGGCCCAGACGCGCTCGACCAGCGGGCCAGTATCCACGTAGCAGCGGGTTTCGCAACCGGGCGATTCTTGCTTCAGCCTTGCTTCGACGACACGCAGGCGGCTCAGGAGAACGGCGTGGTAGTCCTGGACGGACCAGGCATAGCGGGAAATCCACCCGGAATTCGGCGATGGTCGATAGCCCCGACTGCGCTCGGGGCAGGCTATGGCGGATGGAGGGTCGGTCGAGCGCGGCTGACGGGTGTTGTAATTGATCGCGCAAACGATGACTGAGCGCGCCCAGGGAGCGACTTCGGCGAGCCCAGCCCGCTTCAGATCGCCCGACTCGCCGCGGGATTCGAGATAGCTCATTTCGCCGGCGTGGCCGGAGGCGATCCAGGCAGGAAAATACTCGAGTTCGGGAAATTGGCGCACGGGGGCGATGCCGCTGAGGTCGAAGCCGGCGGCGCCGGCGGCCCGGCTGATGAAGTCGGTGATGGCGGTGGCGGAGGGCACGAGTTGCGCCAACTATCCTACCGCGATATCCAGTAGCGTTTTTGTTGGGCGACCGGTTCGAATCCGACAGGGCGATGTTTTCCACAGTTTATCCACAGTTTTATTTGGTTCAGGCCACAATGGGACACCGTCCCAAATTGAGACTGAGCCAAGAAATCAAGAAAGCAGGCAACCGGGGGCCGCCGGAGTGACATCTACAAGCTCACACCCGCAAGTACCAGCGAGGTGGAGGAAACGTTGATTATTGCTGGTGAAAACCGCTGGTAGGACAAGCGGCGGGGAAACTAGGTCCGAATCAACCAGGTAAGTTACTAAGGTAACCAGGCGGGACTTTCGTCATGCGTTGTGTTATGTGTGGATCGCGGGCCGATGGTGTTACCGCCGATGCCCTGGGATTGAAAAACCGTTGCCGCAACTCCAAAAGCAAAGTACGATTTACGCTCACTTAAATACATGACAAGGTCGGTTTTCATGACTGATCGATTGCTGGGAAGAGTTCTTGCACTAATGCTCGCGGCGCTGCTTCCGGCGGCGACAATGTCGGCGGAAACACACCCTGCGATGCTGTACGCCACGAACGCGGTCACGCTCAACGGAGTGGGCGCGGCGAATTCCTCTGCGGTTTTCTCGGGTGACACCATCCAAACGCCTGCCGACAGCGCGGTGACGTTAACCGCGCAGGGCAGCACGGTGCTGGTGGGCCCGTCGTCGTTGCTGGTGTACCAGGGCGACGCGGTGAGGCTGAGTTCCGGTTCCACGATGGTCACCACCGAAAACAGTATGAAGACGCAGATCCAAAAGCTGGTGGTGACACCAGCGTCGGAAGGGCGCTCCAGCTATCGGGTGGTACGCGGTAGCGGCAAGGTCATGATCGCGGCGCTGCGCGGGTCGGTGAAGTTGACCGACGGCAGCAGCGAGAAGCTGATCGCGGAAGGAAATGCAACCACCATTGCGGATCCCGAGCCGCTGCCACAGGCCGATGCCGGCGTCAGTCACGGCGCGGTGGTCAACAAAGGGAATGCAATTGCCCTCGGAGCAGGGGTTGGACTTGGGGTGCTGATAGGGTTCGTAGCGTGGGAGACCACAAAAAGTAGCAACAGGCCGCTTAGCCCGCCGTAAGAGATTTCTGAGTTCGTGCCTCTAAGCCCCGGGCACGTCGGCCCGGGTTTTTTATTGAGGCAACCCTCCGCCGGGCTTGCGAACCCCGGAGCTTGACGAGTGCATCTATAATACGGTGCGTGGTTTCCGACCGTCTGGACCTTCAGGGATACCATGGTCCCGGCGGCGACTCCCGGCGTGGTTGAACCGGGATCAGGGTGCAGGTGGAAACGCCGGCGCCTCCCGTGCCCATCGGCAGGATGGGCCACTTGGAAAGGAAACGCCTTCCAGTGGACAGCGTTCTCCGGCTGTCACGTGAGTCCGCCCTGAGCTCCCAGTTTCAGCCAGACTTTGAGTTTTCAGTTTGCGAGCATGGTATGGCGGCGATCGCTGAACTCGCACGGGATACGCGGCTGACGGACAAGTACGGGCGCGCCATTACCGATCTGCGCATCGCCATCACCGACCGCTGCAATTACAAGTGCGTGTACTGCCGCACCGGGAACCAGGGCGCGCTTTACGCCGAGTTGCCGTTCTCCGATTACTTGCGCATCGCGCGCGTGCTCACGTCGCTGGGAATTACGAAGGTGCGAATCACGGGCGGAGAACCGCTGCTGCGGCATGGCGTGGTGGAATTTGTCCGCGAGTTGGCGCGCCTGCGTACCCTTGACGGCGAGGCGCTGGACATCGCGATCACGACCAACGGACACCTGCTGGCGGACTTGGCGCAGCCGCTGAAAGACGCAGGGCTGCGGCGGGTCACGGTCAGCATGGACGCGGTCGATGCGGAGCGGTTTGCGCGCATTACCCGCGTGTCCAACGGCTTCGAGGCGGTGCTGGCGGGAGTGCGGGAGTCGCGGCGGGTGGGACTGTCGCCGGTGAAAGTCAACTGCGTGCTGCTGCGCGGCTTTAACGACGATCAGATTCCCGCTTTCGGCAGGTTCGCGCGCGAAGAAGGCGTGGTGGTGCGCTTCATTGAGTTCATGCCGCTGGAAGAAGATCGGGTGTGGTCGCCGGAAATCGTGGTGCGGCTGGAGCAAATCCTGGAGCGCATGGCGGAGTTTCGGCCGCTGCGGGAAATTCCCCACGAGCGCAGCGAGACAGCGCGGCGTTACCGCTTCGACGACGGCGTGGGCGAGATCGGGATCATCGCGCCGGTTTCGCATCCCTTCTGCGGGCACTGCAGCCGGGTGCGCGTCACCTCGGACGGGAAAATCCGCACTTGTCTGTTTTCAGCTTTCGACCACGATCTGGCGTCGGTCATGAGGCAGGGCGGTTCGGACGACGACTTGGCGGCATTCCTCCGTAAAGTCATCCAGCGTAAGGAAGCGCGCCACCGCATCGGTGAGCCGGACTTTGTGCCGGCCTCAAGGACGATGGTGCATATCGGCGGGTAAGACTAGAAAGTGCGGCGCCGGCTATGGCGTCCCCGCCTGCGTTATGTTAGTAACCCCAGTTTTTGCTTACTTCAGTTATCTATCCCTCTGCCGCCAAAATCACGACAATTTATCTGCTTCAATTTTTCACTGAATTCGAGTTAAAGTAACGCAACACCCAGATGACAAGTCCAAGAGGAAGTCGTGTGATTCCCCATGAAGAATCTCTACGAAGTGTTGCGGCAGAAAGAACTCGAAATTCAGCAGTTGCAGAAGGAAATTGAGGCGTTGCGCGTGGCCGCGCGTTTGCTGGCCGATGACAACGATGCGGAAACGAGCGCTTCAAGGTCCGTGCCCAGCATGGTGACGACACCACGGATTTCCGCGGCGGCGGCCGTCGTCGCTACGGTGAAACCGGCGGAGCCAATGGCTCCGCCGTCCGGCATTCGGCAGTTCCCGTAATCGCGCGGCCAGATTGGCTCGGGTAAGAACAGATGGGCACGATACTGACGGGAGAGACCGAACCGCCTAAGGACGAAGGCGCGAATGACCGGCGTACTTCGCTGCGGCGCAGCGTGGTGGATTCGCAGCTGATCACCGTCGACTTGGCGTTCCAGACCGGAGCGCTGCTCCTCGATCTGAGCGAGACTGGCATGGGCGTGCAAGCGCTGGGCAGCGTGCCCAGCGGCACCACCACCCCTCTCCATTTTGATCTTCCGGAAACCGGCGGACGGATAGTCGGCGTGGGCCGGATTGCGTGGACGGACAGCTCGGGGCGGTTGGGAATCCGGTTTGAGGAAATTGCCGAGAGGAGCCGGCTTCACCTGGCGCAGTGGCTGGCGCGCGACCGGCGTCCGCTGATCGCGCCCGGCCCGAATGTGGCGCTTCCGTCCTGGCCACCAGCGCATACGCGCGACGAAATCGCCGCCCTGCGCCGCGAGCTGACCAGCGATAAGCTCACCGGTGACGCGGCGCTGACGTACATCGTGGAACGAGTGCGCAGCATGACTCGCGCCACCGGCGGTGCGATTGCCCTGGAAGAGGGCGGAGAGATCGTGTGCCGCGCCAGCAGCGGGAATGCGCCCGGTATCGGGGCACGGGTCGATCCCAACTTAGGACTTTCGGGCGAATGCGTGCGCACCGGCGAGATTGTGCGCTGCGAAGACACGGAAACCGATCCTCGTGCCGACCGCCTGGTTTGCCGCCGCCTGGAACTGCGTTCCATCGTGATTGTTCCGGTGCGCGTGCAGGGATGTCCGGCGGGCGTGTTGGAAGTGTTTTCCTCCCGAGCCCACGCCTTCGAAAGCAGTGACGTGCTGCTCCTGCGACGCGTATCCGAACTGGTAGCGGGGATCACCGTCAGCCAACCGGGGCCGGCGCCGTCCTCTGTCTCGCGTCCGCACACGGTGATGGCAGCGGCGCTAATGGAACCGTTCCTGGCAGATCCGCAGGCGGAAGAAACCATGCCGGCTATGATCGAAGAAATCCTCAAGCTGGACGTTGAGGAGCGGCCTGCGCCGCCGCCTGCGCCAAAGCCGCAGCCAGCAGTTGAACCGACGCCGGTTGTCGTATCCACCGCAAGCGTTGCACCGGTCGAGCGGCCTGTGCCGCCGCCTGCGCCAAAGCCGCAGCCAGCGGCTGAACCGACGCCGGTTGTCGTATCCACCGCAAGCGTTGCACCGGTCGAGCGGCCTGTGCCGCCGCCTGCGCCAAAGCCGCAGCCAGCAGCTGAACCGACGCCGGTTGTCGTATCCACCGCAAGCGTTGCACCGATCGAGCGGCCTGTGCCGCCGCCGCCCGTGCCTGCTCCGGTCGTCAAGTCCGAGGTCAAGGCAGAGCAGGAACCGCCAGCGAAGCGCAGCTTAGTGGCGGTGGAAAAAACAGTCGCGCCGCCACCGGTGGAAAGAGTCGCGCCGAGAGAAGCAAGTGTGCCGGCGGTGGTCAGTGTTCCAGTGGTAGCGAGTACTCCGGTTGCGCCGCTGGAGGCAGTGGCGCCTCCGCCGCCGGTCAACAAGCCTGATTTTGTCAAGCCGCGCGCGATGGCTGCTGCGGCGGCTGCGGCCGTGCAGGCTTCCGCCCGGCCCAAGCCGGCGCCGGTGCGAGATCAGGATGAGGATGGTGGCGACGAACTGCCCACGGCTGCTTCGACACGCGAAGCGGTGTTGTCCAGCTTGGCGGCGCAACGGCCGTCGCCCTGGAGGCTGAGAACTACCGGCGGCGTCATCCTGGTGGCGGTGCTGGTGATAGGCGGATGGCAGGTCTGGCGGGCGTTCGCCCCTCCCCAGGGCACGCCCATGGACAGCGAGTTCAAGCGAGCCAATCCTGCTGCGGCACCGCCCAGCAATACGGCTGCACCCACGATTGCGGCGAGTACGACTGCGGCGCCCGTTCCGGCGAACGCCGTGCCGCCGGCGGCAAAACCGTCGGCGTCGCAGCCCGGCGTAGCCGTCGCCAAGCCAGTGCCCGTCGGCGTCGTCACCGCGCCGGCGATTCCGCCAGGTCCCGCGAAGGACACTCCAGAGGAGAAGGTCGCGGAGACGATTACGTTACCGCCGCCCAACGTTACCAACGTTACTAAGGCAATTAAGGCAGAGGCCGATCCGCCTCCGGCGATTGCGATGGCTACGCATGCGCCGAGCGAATTGTCAGCCATTTCCCACGTGCTGCATGCGCCGGTGCCGGTGCCCACCCTGGAGGCGAGAGTTTCGCATATCAGCGGCGGCAAGCTGATCAAGAGGTTTGACCCCGTCTATCCGTCCGGCGCCATGGGTATGCACGGCGAAGTGATATTGAAGGCGACCATCAACCGCGAGGGCAAAGTGACTGCGGTGCAGGTCGTCAGAGGCCAAGCGGTTCTGGCGCAGGCGGCGGCCGCTGCCGTGAAGCGCTGGCGCTACCAGCCCTTCGTGTTGAACGGAACACCGCTCGAAGTCGAAAACACGATCACGGTTAACTTCAAGGCGCCTGGGCAGCGGTAAGTGCCGCCTCCGTTTTAACTTGCGCCGGCCAATCTCCTGGATGCACAATTAAGACCAGCGGCTTCAACAACCCCGTAGGTCGGGCCAGCAACCGGGCAGTGGATCTACTGGAGCCCAAGGATGCTTTCAACATCCCCGTTCAGCGCGCTCAACGCGCGGGACTGAAAGCGAGTTCAAAAGTGGCAACAGTAATTGCTTCCAGTTGCAGGCTGGACAACTATCTTGTCCTGCCCGATACCTCGATGGACGAGCGCATCGCCGCCGCCAAGCGCGAACTGGGCGAGGACTGCGTCATCCTGGGACATCACTACCAGCGCGACGAGGTGATCCGGTTCGCGGACCACACCGGCGATTCCTACAAGCTTTCCAAAATGGCGGCGCAGGCGCGCGGCCAGTACATCGTCTTCTGCGGCGTACATTTCATGGCGGAAAGTGCCGACGTGCTCAGCCGTCCCGACCAAGTGGTGGTTCTGCCCGACTTGAACGCCGGCTGTTCCATGGCCGACATGGCCGAAATCACCCAGGTGGAAGACTGCTGGGAGCAACTGGCCGCCCTGGGCCTGACCAGCGACGCGGGCGAGGGCATGACGCCGATCACCTACATGAATTCCACGGCGGCGATCAAGGCGTTTTGCGGCGAGCGCGGCGGGCTGGTGTGCACGTCGTCGAATGCGCGCGGCGCGTTCGAGTGGGGATTCGCCAAGAATGGAAAAATCCTTTTCCTGCCCGACCAGCACCTGGGACGCAATACCGGCTACGCGATGCAGATACCGCTCGGTGAGATGGTGGTGTGGGACCCGTTCCTGCCGCAGGGCGGGCAAAGCAAGGACCGGCTGCGCGCGGCCCGCGTAATCCTGTGGAAGGGCCACTGCTCGGTGCATCAGCGCTTCCTGCCGGAGCACGTGGATAAGGTGCGCGCGAAATATCCCGGCATTCAGGTCATCGTGCATCCCGAGTGCCGGCTGGAGGTCTGCCAGAAGGCGGACGGCATCGGCTCGACCGAGAAGCTGATCAAGATGGTGGAGCAGGCGCCCGCGGGCTCGAAATTTGCCATCGGCACGGAGATACACCTGATCAACCGGCTGGCCAAGCAAGTGGCGCCGGAGAAGACGGTGATCACCCTTGACGATTCCGGTTGCCTGTGCACCACCATGTTCCGCATCTCGCCGCAGCATTTGTGCTGGGCGCTGGAAAACCTGGTGGACGGCAACGTGGTGAACCGCATCCAGGTCGCGGACGAGGTGAAGCGCTGGGCGCGGGTGGCGCTGGACCGGATGCTGGAAATTCAGTGAGCCACCGGTTGCGAGTTCCGAAGTATTTCTGGCAATGACGGGCAACAAGCAAAATTCGAGCGGAGTAGACAAGGTGCTTTTGGCCGAACTTGCGCGAGGAGCGCAAATCACGTTCGCAAATGGTGAAGCTCTCTACAACGAGGCATCTTTTCTGCGGGGACAGGGAAGGTTGAGTCGCGCGCTGTTCCTGCATCAGATTTCGTTAGAAGAGTGTGCAAAGATCGAAATCTTGGGAGCATTTGCCACCAGCCTGCTGATGGGCCACGACGTTGATTTTGAAAAGGTACAGAAGGGTTTGGCAAGCCATGCTCACAAGAACCGCACCAACGCATACTCCTTAAACGCATCCGCAGAAGAAGAGAGTGCGAAACAGGCTGGAGACTTCGACGCCGCCCTTACCGCTTTTAAGCAAATGCAGAAAGCATTTCATCTGAAGGCCAATACCGCAAAAAACGCCGCATTATATGTCGATTTCAAAGACCAGAAATTTGTGGCACCGGATGAGTGCATCACACTTGAAATGGCCGCAGAGATTGCTGCGCTAAATGAAGAGTTCTTGGGATTGAGTTCTCCGAAGATTGAAATGCTGCAAAAATGGCTGGAAAATCCTGTAGTTCCTGCCGATGACGCCAAATATTTTGAGAAACGTATTGAAGAGCTAGCGACCGAGCACCCCAATGACCCCTCGAAGGCCCTCGAGCTTGTAATGAAGGAAATGCTGGAACGTATACGACAAAGACCCTGCAAATAGCTGTAATAGCTCAGACTTGATCTGACACTCCGGTTAACTGCAAGCAGCCGCATCCGCGGCCGCGCCGTCGCCTGCGCTTCGCTGCGCAGGGCTCCGCTCCGGCGCCGGCGCTGGACTCAAGTGGGAGTCCAGCATTTTCTCCCGCGCCAAGGAAAGCGAATCCAAGAAGGTCTGCATCGGCGTCTTGCCGTAGCAGTACTTGCCCGAGTGCGGGCGTGTCCGATTGTAGTCGTCAAGCCAGTCATCCAGATCCACCTGCAACTCCTCCAGCAAGCCTTGGCCAGGACATGCTGCCTGCTTGGGTGCAGATTCCCTCTTTGGAATGACCCACATCTGCCAAAGGCGGGCAGATGTGGGGCACCAGGCTCCAGTTCGCCCACCCAGCGCCTGCACCCAACCGTATGCCCGGATGTGGTGATAAGGCATATCGAATCCCCGTTTTTTTGCAGAGCAGCCCAACGCCAATACCGAAGGCCTATCAGTGCTGTCGCGGAACGGGATCACTTGAAACCAAACTCTACGGAAGCTCCGGGCGGAAACTTTACGTCAATCGTGAAGCCCGACAAGACAACTGGCCCCTGCGAGTACTTCGCGCGCATCTTCTGAAGCTGGCGAATGATTTTTTCAACCGCCATGTCAAATGCTGCCTGCGCTGTAGCCTGCACCGCGATCGCCTGGGATTCGACCCAGCCGGTCTTATTGTCCTGGCCAACAACAAGCACCCAATCACCGCGCTCCTTCAATACTTGAGCTGCTTCCCCATGCTTAAACTGCGCCGTGTTCTTTGCTGCAACCATCGGCTGCGCTTTCGCTTCGGAGTCTAGCCGCAGGTACGCCATTTGCTTGCCGTCCTGCGCGGGCTGCTCTGCGACCCGAAGTTGCTGAACGAGGCTGTTTAACTCACCCAAATCTTTCGAGAGTTCTTTGACATTGTCCTGTTGTTGCGCTTGTTGTCCGAGCGCGGGGAGCGACAGACAAACCGCAACAATGGCGAAAATTAGTCGCGACATAATTTTGAAGTGCCTCCCATTCAGATTGTGTGGGTTGCGAATGACAACCTTCATTGTGTGGCTATGACATTCGGCTGCAGATTATGTGGCATTCTTGTAGACGGGAAGCATTTTTTTGTCCGTGTTCTACTTTCAGAACAAAACCGGCTCGCCGCTCGCGCAACAGGTTTAATTCCCGAAAACGAACACTCCGAAAGCACGATTTCAGCTGCCGCGATGCGCATGCCCCACGCCGCACGCACGCGCAGCACCTACTCCGCCCGCTCGCACTTCCCCGTGACCATTCACACCGCATGTGACGCGGTCGAAACGCACGCCATAGCGCTCGCACCCGCATAAACGGCGAAACCTGCCGCGGCGCACACGCCGGGCCAGGTGTGTACACATCTACATCCAATACACACTATCCCTACAGACGTTTGACTCAGTTTTCGACCCACGTGTAATATCCACGTCCGATTTTCCACTGCGTTGGCGGTCAAGCAGCGCAGCGGGTAAACAAAAGCCCGGCCAATTAGCCGGGCTAATCTTTCCATTCTTCATTCTGCATTCTTAATTCTTCATTTCCTCAAGCCTTGCCGGGCTGGGCGTCTTTTGAGCTGTTGTCCACAGCCTGAATGCACTCTTCCAGGGTATCCAGTCCGATGTCCGCCTGCTCCTTGGTGATAACGAGCGGCGGGCAGATGCGGACGGAGTTCTCTCCGGCCCCGAGGAACAGGCAGCCCTTCGCGAAGGCCATTTCGACGACCTTGTCGCGAGCCGGTCCGGCGGGCGCCTTGCTCTGCTTATCGGTGACCAGTTCCACGCCGATCATCAGGCCGCGACCGCGCACGTCGCCCACAAGCTCGTACTTCTGCGGCCACGCGCTGATGCGCTGCATGATGTGACGGCCGATGGTCTCGGCGTTAGCGATCGCCTCGCGCTCGAGAACGTTGATCGTCGCCAGAGCCGCAGCAATGCAAACCGGATTGCCGCCAAAGGTGGAGGCATGCGAGCCGGGCACCCAGTCCATGATGTCTTTCTTCGTGATGGTCACGCCCAGCGGCATGCCGGAGGCGATGCCCTTGGCGATGCAGACGATGTCGGGCTCAACCCCGGCGTGCTGGATCGCCCACCACTTGCCGCTGCGCCCGGAGCCGCACTGCACTTCGTCGGCGACGAGAAGGATGCCGTGCCGGTCGCAGATGCGGCGCAGTTCGACCAGGAATTCCGGTGGGGCGACGACGTAGCCGCCTTCGCCCTGGATGGGTTCCACGAAAATGGCCGCCACTTCCTCCGGCGGAAGCGTGGTCTTCAGTACTTTCTGCTCGATGAAGCGCGCGCACTCCACCGCGTACTCCACCGGATCAGTGCCCTTGGGACAGCGGTAAACGTTGGGATACGGGACGTGCGTGACGCCGGGCATGAGCGGGAAAAAGCGGCGGCGCTGCTGCACCTTCGATGAGGTCAACGACAGCGCGCCCATGGTGCGGCCGTGGAACGCTCCGTAGAAGGCGATGATGTTCTGGCGCCGGGTGTGGTAGCGCGCCACCTTGATGGCCGCCTCGACCGCCTCCGCGCCGGAGTTGCCGTAGTAGAAGCGGTGCGGGCCTTTCATGGGCGCGACCGCCGAAAGCCGCTCGGCCAGCGTGATCATGTTCTCGTAATAGAAATCCGTGCCCGACATGTGGATCAATTCCGCCGCCTGCTTTTGGATGGCAGCGACCACCTCGGGATGGCAGTGACCGGTAGAGACCACGGCGATCCCGGCGGAAAAGTCCAGAAACTCGTTGCCGTCAACGTCCTCGACGACAACGCCGCGGCCGCGCTTGGCGACCAAGGGATAAGAACGCGTGTAGGAGGGCGAAACGTACGTCTTGTCGCCTTCCAGTACGCGCCGGGCATTAGGACCGGGCAGGTCGGTGCGAATATGGGGCCCGGCCGGGATCGTAATTGTGCTTGGCATGATTTCCTCCCGTCTTCTGTGTTGCTGGGACAAGTTCTGCAACCAGGCCGTGACGCTGAGTCCGGACTGGTTCGGAGTACCGGGCGCGGAGGAAATCTGCCTAGTCGCCGCCAAACAAATTGGGGCGGGAGTTAGAAGGAACCAGGTTCAGCCCGGTGCGCGGTCGGGTCAGGATGAGGCGCAGACCGCAGGGTGGAGCAGCCTCGATTTTGCCGTGATGCTTGGCGTAGCGGGACATACAACCCCCGGCGTCATTATAGACCCGGGGCTGCGGCGGCGTAACCCCTCAGAGTAGGAGCGGCGGGGGTTACGAAAGTGATGATCTGGTATCGTAACTTTTTCACCCCATCATGCCGCACGAGCGCCAGCACCGCCTCCGAGTCGCCTTTGCGTTTGCGCTGGTGTACGTGTTTTGGGGCTCGACGTACCTGGGCATCGGCATCGCCGTGGAGCACATCCCGCCGCTGCTGATGACCGGCACGCGCTTTCTGATTGCCGGCCTGCTGATGCTGGCCTGGTGCGCGATCACGGGCCGAAAGATCCGGGTGACGCTGGCCGAACTGGTGCGGCTGGGCATCATTGGCGCGCTGTTGCTCTCGGTGGCCAATCCTGTCCTGGCGCGCGCCGAGGAAGTCGTGCCCACCGGCCTGGCGGCGCTGATTGTTTCCATGACGCCGCTGTGGTTTCTGTTGATTGACACTTGGATGTTCCGGGGCGACCACGTTTCTCGCCGTGGGACGATCGGCCTGTTTCTGGGGATTGCCGGAATTGTGGTGTTACTGTGGCCCAAGTTGCGCGCTATGTCGTCCAGCCCCTTGGACCGGCGCGTGCTGCTGGCCGCGCTCACCTTGCCGCTGGCCTCGTTTTCCTGGGCGCTGGGCTCCGCGCTCTCGAAGCGCTGGCAGGAGGGCATTGACGCCTTTGCCGCCACGGGTTGGCAGATGGCCATTGCCGGCGGGCTGAATCTCTGCCTGGCGCTGGCTTTGGGAGATCCGTGGCGGGCGCACTGGACGCTGTCGGGCATCGGAGCCATTGCCTACCTGATCGTGTTCGGCTCGTGGGTGGGATACAGCGCCTACATCTGGCTGCTGCAGAACGTCCCCATGCCGAAGGTAGCGACCTATGCCTACGTCAATCCGGTGGTGGCAGTATTCCTGGGTTGGCTGGTGTTACGCGAAACGGTGGACCGCTACATTCTCGCTGGGTCGGTGATCATCGTGGGCGCGGTGGCGCTGGTCACCAGCGCGAAGGTGAGGTCGAAGGCCGGGGTTGAGGTTCCCGCAACCGAACTGCCGGTCGTGGAAGGCACGGGGGATTGACCCTTTCGAATTGGGGTCGCGGTCTAGTACTAAAGTAATGCCCGCATCCGGGTTGTTATCTTGTTGCTGGCTAGCCCGTTTGATACTTTCCGGACTAGCCCCCAGGATACATCGCCGCCAGGCGCGCAGTTACGCGTTTACGAGGCCAGACAGCCGACTATGCCGCAACAAATCGCACTCGTGGTGGATGATTCCATGCTGATCCGGCATGCCGTCTGTCGCTTTCTGGAGCAGCGCGGCTTCGCGGTGGCGTCGGCAACCAATGGCCTGGAGGCGATACAGATCCTCGACAGCGTCCTGCCCGACCTCATCGTCACCGACCTGATGATGCCCAAGATGACAGGCAGCGAACTGATTACCGCGGTCAAGAAGAATCCCGTAACGGCGCGCGTTCCCGTCTTGGTGCTGGCGGGCCGGAGCAGCGCGCGCGCAATGAAGCCGGAAGGCCGTGCCGATTACGTGATTTACAAGGACATTGACATCGAAGAGCAGCTCGCCAAGGGGCTGGCGATCACGCTCGGCCAATCCGCGACCGTAAGTTAGTCAGCGCAGTTGCAGACCTGCCTCGGCCGAAAGCTCGGGTTCGGCAAAATCATGCGACAGAAATTTCGGATACGCCGCGGCGGCGATCATGGCGGCGTTGTCGGTGGAGAGCGGCCGGGAAGGGAAGAACACCGGCAGCCCTTCCTGCGCAGCCTTCTCTTGGAAGCGGTGCCGCAGTTCGCTGTTAGCGGCAACCCCGCCGGTCACGAACAGCGTGGCGGCATCGTAGGCGCGCGCTGCGGCCAGCGTTTTTTCGGCAAGGTCGCCAATCACCGCGTGCTGGAACGACGCGACAAGATCGAGCGTCATCGGATCGGAGAAACGTAACACCTCTTCGGTGGTGGGCTTGGGAATCTGGGCGAGGGCGGCGCGGCGGGCGTCAATGACGCGCTGCATGTGGTGGGTTTCGGCATAGCGCAGAACGGCAGTCTTGATGCCGCTGAAGGAAAAATCAAAGTGCGGGCGCTCGTCCGCGGCAGTGCCGCGATCCTTGCGGTCGCGGTGCTTGATCTGCGCGAAGGTGAACTTCACCGCCTGGGGATTGCCGTGCGCCGCTAGCTGGTTGATGATTGGCCCGCCGGGATAACCAAGCCCGAGCAGCTTGGCGACCTTGTCGAAAGCTTCGCCGGCGGCATCGTCACGGGTGTGGCCGATGTTCTGGTACGTCCAGCTCTGGCTGCGCTGCTCGGCCAGATACAGGTGCGTGTGCCCGCCCGAAACCACCAGCGCGAGCAACGGAAACCGCATGTCGCGGTTCCCTTTTTGCCGCTCCTCCAGGAGCACGGCGTGGATGTGGCCTTCGAGGTGATTGACGGCAATCAGCGGCTTGTCCAGCGCATAGGCCAGCGCCTTGGCGAAGCTGATGCCCACCAGCAACGCGCCCGGCAGGCCGGGGCCGCGGGTGACGGCGATGGCATCCACGGTTTCGTAACTGCGCTCCGCCTCGGCCAGCGCGGTGCGCACCACGGGAATAACGGCCCGCAAGTGCTCGCGCGACGCCAGCTCCGGCACCACGCCGCCATAAGGCCGGTGGGTGGCAATCTGGGAAAGCACGACATTGGAGATGACCTCCTCGCCGGAGCGGACGACGGCTGCCGCGGTCTCGTCGCAGGAGCTCTCGATTCCCAGGATGTAGGTGTCGGGCATGTCTCTATACTAGCAATAGCTGCAGACGCTTGCTTGGCTGCAGCGGTTCCGGTTCGGATGAAAACGACGCGCTACTTTCGTGAGCAAGTGCTACGGAAGCGGACGTATTTGAAGGTTGAGTGGTGTGAACGGATAGTCAGCAAGCCGCTCGCACGCGAAGTACAGCCGGACGGCAGGATTCGATATTGGGGTCCAGTGCCGGAGTTGGAGGGCCGGGTCTTGCGGGTGGTGACGCTCGAGGATGGGCAGACAATCCACAATGCATTTCCCGACCGTAATTTCCGGTTAGGACCGGACCGGCGATAGGAGCATTGGATGAAGCTACACTACTATCCCGAAACTGACTCGCTCTACATCGACCTGAATGCGAGACCGAGTGTCGATTCACGCGAGATCGCGGACGGATTGGTCGTAGATTTCGACGCCGACGGCCGGGTTGTCGGTATTGATATTCAACACGCGTCGCAGAGCTTGGATTTAAGGACGCTGGAAACCGAATCGCTTCCGATGCCGAGTAGTTAGGTCACGAGCATCGATTGCAACGACGCGCTGATGTCTGACTCCGCCAAACCCGCCGCCATCGAAATCGTGCGCACGCTGCGCGAGCGCGGCTACCAGGCGTACCTGGTGGGCGGATGTGTGCGCGACCTGGTGCTCGGACGCGAACCCGCCGACTACGACGTCTCGACCAATGCCCATCCGGAAGACGTGATGCGCATTTTTCCCGAAACCTGGGCGGTGGGAGCGCAGTTCGGCGTGGTGCTGGTGCCGGTGGAGTCGGGCGATCGGGCGATCGGGCGATCGGGTGATCTAGAAGACGCTGCAGCAAACGAATCGATCGCCAGATCGTCCGATCATCCGATCACCAGATCAATTGAGGTGGCCACCTTCCGCTCCGACGGTCTCTACACCGACGGCCGCCACCCCGACCAGGTCACCTACTCCCAAGACCCGCGCGAGGACGTGCAGCGGCGCGACTTTACCATCAACGGCCTGCTGCTCGACCCAACAACCAACCAGGTGCTCGACTACGTCGGCGGGCTCGGCGATCTGCATCACCAGATCATCCGGACGATTGGTTCCCCCGAGAAGCGCTTCGACGAAGACAAGCTGCGCCTGTTGCGCGCGGTGCGCTTCGCGGCGCGCTTCGGCTACAAAATCGAACCGGAAACCATGCGCGCCATCCGGCAGGTCGCGCCCCAAATCGCGCAGGTCAGCCGCGAGCGCGTGCGCGACGAGCTCACCAAGATGCTCACCGAAGGCCATGCGCGGCGCGCCTTCGAACTGCTGGATGAACCCGGCCTGCTGCACGAGGTCCTGCCGGAAGTTGAGAAGATGAAGGGTGTGGAGCAGCCGCCACAGTTCCATCCCGAGGGCGACGTCTGGGTGCACACGTTGCTCATGCTGGAAATGCTGCCGTCGGGCGCTTCGCGCACGCTCGCCTGGGGCGCGTTGCTGCATGATGTCGGCAAGCCGCCCACGTTTCGCGTCGCGCCCGACCGCATCCGCTTCGATCATCATGTGGAGGTTGGAGTGGCGATGGCGGGGGGCATTGCGCGCCGCCTGTGCATGTCGAACGACGACACGCACCAGATTGCCGCGCTCGTCGGCCAGCACATGCGCTTTGCCGACGCGCTGAAAATGAACCCTTCGACCCTGAAACGCTTCATGCGCCAACCGCAGTTTGCCGAGCACCTGGAGATGCACCGCATTGACTGCCTCGCCAGCCACGGCGATCTTTCCATTTACGAATCTCTGCGGCAGCGGTTGGCGGAGACCCCGCCGGAGGAGATCCGTCCCCGCCCGCTGATCACCGGCCACGACCTGCTTGCCATGGACTACCGGGCCGGGCCGTTGTTTCGGGAGATCCTCGCCGCGGTGGAAGACGCGCAGCTCGAGGGACGCGTCACCACGCGCGAACAGGCAATCGAGTTGGTCCGGCGCGAATATCCCCTGGAGCGCCGTGCCTAGCTAGTGGGGGACCAGCCAGGTATAGGCCAGCACGGACAGCAGCACCAGGATCGCAAAGCTGATGTAATCCCAGACCCGAGTTTCGTTGAGCGGCGTGCGCGAATCAACGATCGGCATAAGCTACCCCCACGCAGATGGTGTCCCAAGCCTGCCCCGGTGACAACCTTACCTCCGGCCACTGTACCCGTCAGCCGGCCTTGCCCCGAGGTAACCGTCGAAGTGGAACGAAATGGCAACTAAAAGGGCACAGCTCGCGCCGTGCCCATCGTTTCCAAAGTTTGCCGCCGACTCTGCGCCGCCCCTCCCCCAAGTTGCGGCGCAGCCCGGCGGTCAAGTGATCCAACCTAGGACCTAACGGGGAACGAACCAGAGGTACGCCAGCGCCGAAAGACTCAGGATCAGGCCGAAGGTAAGGAGATCCCACACACGAGTGTCCGCGGCTTCTGCCCATGTCCTTGGCTTGTGCGTGTTCTTCATGGATTCATCCCGAAACGCATCCTACAGCGGGCGGAAAAACTTGCAAATTACGCCAGTAATCGCGCCCAGGTGACCAGTGGTAGAATCCCAGTCTCGCGAGGAGGGTGGGTGCGGAGCGCGCGCGACGGATTGCAGAAGATCGTGGTCGATGCCATACGGCGTGGACCGGCGGCGGAAGCGCCGCTGCATGGCTGGCCTCTGGCCTGCGGCGCCACGGTGGCCGCCCGTACCCGTGCACTCGGCTACAGCGAAGGCGTGCTGCACGTCGAGGTGCCGGACGCGCAGTGGCGTCGCGAGCTGCTCGCACTGGTTCCGCGTTACCTTTCCACGCTCAACCAGTTTGCCAACGTCAGGCGCATCGAGTTCGTGACCGCCCAAGAATCCGGCGGCGCCCAGCGCACCGGCAGCTAACCCGATGACCGATAACCGACAACCGATAACCGAGAAAGATGTCCTCTACGTCGCCGAGCTGGCCAACCTGGAACTCACCGACGACGAACGCGCGCGCATGGTTAAGGACTTGAATTCCATCCTGGATTATGTGGATCGCCTGAACGAGCTTGACACTTCCAACGTCGAACCCATGGCGCAGACCTCCGATCGCTACGGTATTGACGAGAGCAAAGCCGGTACGGCGCGCTTTGCGTATGCGATGCGCGAAGACAAGACCGGGCCATCGCTGCCGCGCGAAGTGGTGATGGAGAACGCGCCGGAGACGGATGGAGCGTTCTTCAAAGTGCCACGGGTGATTGAAAGATAGCCGTTGGCCATTGGTAGGAACCGATCCCAAGCATTTGCCAACGGTCAATGGCCAAGAGCCAATGGCATCAAACGCAAATGGATCTCGAAATTCTGACGGTACAATCCGCGCGCACCGCCGTCCTCGAGCGGCAGACCAGCGCGGTTGCGCTTGCGGAGAGCTTCTACAAGAAAATCGAAGCCACCGACAAGAAGATTGGCGCCTATCTCACGCTCACCCGCGAGCGCGCCCTGGAGAAAGCGGCACGCATCGACGCCATTGCCGACAAGGGCGATCCGCTGCCGCCGCTGGCCGGCGTGCCCATCGCCGTCAAAGACGTGATGGTGCTGCGCGGCGTGCGCTCCACCGCCGGCTCCAAAATCCTCAGCGATTTTGTTTCTCCATACGACTGCACCGCGGTGGCGCGCCTGGAAGCCGCAGGCGCGGTGGTGCTGGGCAAGACCAACTGCGACGAGTTCGCCATGGGCTCGTCCAACGAGAACTCCGGCTATTACCCGGCGCACAACCCGCGCGATCTGTCGCGCGTGCCCGGAGGGTCCTCGGGCGGCTCGGCGGCGGCGGTAGCGGCCGGCATGGCGGTTGCGGCGCTCGGGTCCGACACGGGCGGCTCGATTCGCCAGCCCGCTTCCTTCTGCGGCGTGGTCGGCCTGATGCCAACCTACGGACGGGTTTCGCGTTATGGCCTGATCGCGTTCGCTTCGTCGCTCGACCACATTGGGCCGCTCACCAAGACGGTCAAAGATGCGGCCATCCTGATGAAGCATATCGCCGGGCGCGACCCGTTGGATTCCACCTCGGCTGAAGTGCCGGTGCCGGATTACGAGCAGGACATCGAAAAGCCGGTACGCGGGCTCAGGCTCGGCGTTCCAAAGGAATATTTCGCCGAGGGGCTCGATCCCGAAGTTCGCGCCGCGGTGGAAGCGGCGATTCAGAAGATGGCGGAGATCGGCTGCGAGGTCGTGCCCATCTCACTGCCGCACACGCGCTACGCGATTCCCACTTATTACGTGATCGCCACCGCGGAAGCGTCGTCGAACCTGGCGCGCTTCGACGGCGTGCGCTACGGCTATCGCTCGCCGCAGGCGCGCACGCTTTCCGAGATGTACCGCCGCTCGCGCGATCGGGGCTTTGGCGCCGAGGTCAAGCGGCGCATCATGCTGGGCACATACGTGCTCAGCGCCGGCTACTACGATGCCTACTACCTGAAAGCGCAGCGGGTGCGCACCCTGCTGACGCGCGACTTCGAAGCGGCCTTCCAGTGCGTGGACGCTATTGTCACGCCCACCTCGCCCACGCCTGCATTCAAGCTGGGCGAAAAGTGCGACGATCCGCTTTCCATGTATCTCGCCGACATCTACACCGTGACCGCCGACCTTGCCGGTGTGCCGGGAATCAGCCTGCCCTGCGGTGAGTCGAAGGCGGGCCTGCCGATCGGGTTGCAGATTCTCGGACGCCACTTTGACGAGGGCACCGTCATCCGCCTGGCGCACGCCTACGAGCGCGCCCGCGCCGGCTAGGCGAAAGCGCCCGTTGATAGATTGGCGCGACCGCGTCGGCCTGATCGCCCGTCGTTAGAATGCCCAAGTGAAACGCAGCGCAAAATTCGTCACAATTGTTCCGATGGCCGCCATTGCGGCGGTCATGATCGTCGGGGCGAGGTCGCCGTGGACGCCCATGCGGCTGGCAGGGGGCGTGCTCGCTGTGTTTGGCTTTGCCCTGCTGACGATTGCTCGCGTTCAGCTTGGCAACGCGTTCTCCATCACGCCGCAGGCGAACATCCTGGTGACCCATGGGATATATAGCCGCATTCGCCACCCGGTGTACGTATTCAGCGCTATCGGCATCGCGGGATTGTTCCTGTATCTCGACATGCCCAAACTTCTTGTCCTGCTGGTGCTTGTGATACCTCTGCAAGTAGTGCGGGCACGACGGGAAGAGCGCGTGCTGGAAGAGCGCTTCGGCGAGGAATATCGCGCCTACAAGCGCAACACCTGGTTCTGACGCGCTGCAGTTCCGTGGTAGGCTGCCCGCACGCACCCGGAATGAGCGCACCAACCCCATCCGTCGAGACCCCTCGCTCCAACGCTCACCGCGACGTCGCAGTGCGCGTGCGCGGCCGGCAAGCACGCGCGATCTTCTGGCTGGTCGTGCTCGCCTTCGCGGTGCGCATTGGCTTCATGCTGGCGGCGCATACCTACCTGTTCGCCAGCTATCGGGTGGACGACTACTCTTACCTCAACGAGACCACTTCCATCGCGCGCTCCATCGCCGAAGGACGCGGCTTCAGTTCGCCATTCAGCCCGGCATACACGGGTCCGACATCGTGGGTGGCGCCGGTGTATCCGTACCTGTGCGCAATTTTCTTTGCCGGCTTTGGCGTGCTGAGTACGAAGGCGGCGGCAGCGCTGCTGACGCTGCAAAGTCTTTTCTCGGCGTTGACCTGCATCCCCATCTTGGGCATTGGGGAGCGCACGGTCGGACGCCGCGCGGCAATCGCCGCCGCGCTGCTGTGGGCGGTGTTCCCATGGTTCAGCAAGTGGGCGGTAAGCTGGGTATGGGAGATCAGCCTCAGCACGCTCCTGTTTGCCTGCCTATTCTGGTACGCGCTGCGCCTGGCTGAACCCGCCAGCCGCATGATGTGGGTCGGCTTCGGCGCGCTCTGGGGATTCGCGCTGCTGGTGAATCCGGCGCTGCTTCCGCTTTTGCCGGCATCGCTGGTGTGGCGCGGATTCCAACTGCATCGGCGAGGGAACGAATGGGTCAAGCCCGCGATGCTGAGTTTGGCGGCATGCTTGGTCGTGATATCGCCGTGGCTGGTACGCAACCGGGTGGTATTCGGCCAATGGACGTTCCTGCGCAGCAACTTCGGGTTGGAATTCTTCCTGGGAAATACGAGCTACAGCGTCGGGCGAGGCTGGATCGGCCAGCATCCGGCGGGCAACGCCGCCGAACTCGCCCGCTACCAGGCGATGGGCGAGCCGGCGTACGTGAGCGCGAAGTTGCACCAGGCGCTGGCGTGGGTGCGCACCTCGAAGCGGGACTTCCTCAGGCTGACAGCGCGCCGCGTGGTGTACTTCTGGGACGGCAGCGCCATCGGCTACCGGCCGGCAATTGCCTGGTACTGGCTGCCGTGGAGCTTCGCCGCGCTCAGTTTCCTGCTGCTGCCGGCGATGCTGGTCGCGCACCGGCGGCAGCTCCATGCCTGGCCCTTGTTTTTTGCCGCGATTCTCCTGTATCCGCTGCCGTATTACCTCACATACAGCCAGGTGCGCTACCGGCACGTGCTGGAGCCGCTCATGCTGCTGCTGATGTGCTATGCGGCTACAGAAGCATTCACTTGGCGACGGTCAGCGGCGCCGTGATGCTTCCCAGTCGTCCGGTGAGGTTGTCGCGCACCACCAGGCGCACGGCGTACTCACCGGGCTTCAGGTCGAGATCGCTCAGATAGGTGACGCCGTACGTCGTGATCTGTTGTAAAGCGGCAGATCCGAGAGTCGCGTGAAAATTCCGTGTCGAGCGACCGGCTACTTCCGCGTTGGCAGCAGTCGCGACTGCCAGGAAGTCCAGGTCCACGGAATTGTTCTCCGCATCCACCACGCCGGCCGCCGGCGGGAGGTTGACCTCGAATTGCACTTTGCGGCTTCCCGCCTGCGTGTCTTTCCACTTCAGCGTGATGGGAAGCGCGGTGTACTCGAACGGCGAAGCCAGGGCAGTGTTCTCATCCGCTTCGCGCAACGAAGCTTTGTTGTCGGCAGCGTGGGAGACAAAAAATCCCGTGCGCGCGCGCGTCACTACCTCCGGACGGCTCACGCTGACTTGCAACTTGTGCCAGCCGGGTTTGCTGTGGGCGTGATCCAGGTAGTAGCTCAGCATGTAGTAGTGCGCGGAGTCCGCGACCGCCGCGTCGAACATCTTAGGAATGTCGTTGCGGTTATAGAAGGCCTGCCCGCCGGTGGCCTTGGCAAGGTCGTTCATGGCGAAATGATTCTCCGGCAGGTGCGATACGCCGCGTTGCAGCATGCCACTTGCCCTTTGCACACCCCTGCTACCGCGGGTCGGCCTCGCGATCATTTCGTCAAATACATCCGAGCCCGGGCCCATGTACAAGCTGCTGTTAGCGGCGAAGTCGGCATTGAAAATTCCGCGCACATCCATCGGATAGATGGCGACATTGGCGTCGGCCAGCGCTTTCATGGTGCGCTGGTAATCTTCAGCGCCCAATTTGCCCAGCCCCATCTGGCCTTGCTCGGTAATAAACGGGATTTGTCCCGTCGCCCAGATCAGCACCTTGCGTCCGGGAAGCCCCGCCACCCAAGAGGCGATCTGTCGGAGTGCGTCCAGCGTCGTCCCTACGCCCTGCGCCTGCCGCGCCCGGTTCATCGCCGTGGTCGCGTCCCTCAGGTCCTGCATCGCCGCTGCTGCCTGGGGATCGATGAAGTGGCTCAGAGCGGCGCTCTCAGCCTGGATGGAAGCGGCATCCCTGGGCGTGACCTGGTCATTGGTTGTCGGGACTGCGGTTTCCGCGACTGCGCCGACCGCGGTGACGCGCTGCAGCGCCGCGTTCAAAATGGCAGTCGAGGTGGTGAAGGCGTGCAGCATGCGCACCTGTCCGGGTTCGATGGTCACCAATCCCACTGGCTGGCTGTTCTTGATTTGCGTGCTCAGGAACTGGACGACGGCGCGGCGAGCCGTGACCAAGTCCAGCATCGGCGTGTTAACCAGGTCCAAGGCAATGATGATGACTCCGGTCGGCTGCGGTGCGCGCGTCGTCCGGCCGGCAAAGTTGGTGAATTCCGCCGCCCCTGCGGACTGCGCGTCCACAGTTTCTGGGCGCGCTGGATTCGCTGCCGGACCGATTTCCTCCACCGACGCGATCTTCTGCCGCGCGCCGTTGTCCATCAGCGTGAAATCGGACGCGGTCAAACCGCTGACATGCGACCCATGCTTGTCGCGCACAATCGCTGGCACCAGGACCAGGTCGGCGCGGCTCTTGAAGGTTGGTGTGGTGGGCTGCTGTTGTGCAGGCGCCTGGTGGCAGGTGGTAATCAGGCAAGCGGCGAGCGCGAAGCAGGAGAGTGCGTTGCGCATTGGGCGCCTCCACAGAGATTGCGCAGCCGTACTAGCCGAGAGGCCGCGTCGGGGGAACGCTAAGTAAGTATCTGCTTACATAGTACACACAGCGCACTGCTGTTCCGGCCAGAAAAAATCGCAAAGATTGCAGATTGGAACCGAAGCGGGAATCGAGGCTGTCCTCAGGCGCCCAGGGACACCCAGGTCCCGAACCCTCCAGCCTGCAAGCAAAGCAAGCCTGCTTACGGCGCGACCTTCAGCGGCGCGGTGATGCTCCCCAGCCGTCCGGTGAGGTTGTCGCGCACCACCAGGCGCACCGCGTACTCGCCGGGCTTCAGGTCGAGATCGCTCACGTAAGTTAGCCCGAATTTCTGGATTTGTTCCTGCGCTTGCGGCTTCAGTTGCGACTTGATGCTTTTAGAGGATTGCCCGGCCACATCGCGGCCGCCACCAAAAGCGGTCGCAATCACATCCAAGTCCAAAGTGTTGAGGTCCTTGCCGATGAGTTCGGAGGAAGCGGGAATATAAACCTCAAAGCGTACATGGCGCTTATCGCCGCGGGCGGTTGTATCCATCCATTTCAGGTTGACCGGCAAAGCGGTGTATTCGAAGGGCGAGGAAAGCGCCGTGACTTCATCCTGCTGCTTGGTGGACGAAGAATCCTGGGCCGGTTTGTCCACAAAAAAGCCGTTGCGGGCGTGCACCGTGGCGTCTTGGTGGTGGACGCTCACCTTCAGCTTATGCCATCCCGGCTTGGCGTGGTTGCGGTCGAGGTAGTAGCTGAGCATGTAGTAGCGTGAGGAGTCGGTGGCCGCATCGTCCAGCACGCGGGGAATGTCGTTGCGGTTGTAGTAGGCCCTGCCCCCGGTCAGGCCGGCGAAGTAATTCATGGCCTCATGCGCGTCCTCCATGTGCGTGACCCCGACTTGCAGCGACTGGCTGCGGCGGGCGATGCCGGTGGGCGAAGCATCCAAGGATTCGGCGATCGTTTGTTGCTGCTGCCGGGTGGGATCCACATAGCCCTTTACGTACATCGTCGAAGGCACGACACCGCGTACATCCACCGGATAGATCGCCACGTTGGCGTCGGCCAGCGCTTTCATGGTGCGCTCATACTCCTCCATGCCCAGCCTGCCCAATGCCATCGTCCCCTGCCCGGATACGAATGGGATGTCGCCGGTGAGCCACACCAGCACCTTGCGTCCGGAACGCCGGCTACCCAGCTCGCAATCTGGCGCAGGGATTCCAGCGCGGTTGCGATGTTCTGGTCGGTGCGACCCGCCGTCGCTGCCAGGTAAGACTGGGACATCTGCACGCGCGCACCGGAGATGAAATTCGCCATCAGGATCATGGCGGCCTGGTTTGGGCTGAGGCCGTCGCTCGCCAGCAGATTCGCGGTCTGATTGAATATCCGCTGGTCCTTCAGCGCTGACTGTTGTGCCTCAATCGGCCGTTGCGTTGCCGGCGCGCTCGCGAGCGCAGTCACATTTTGCAGGGCGGAGCTCAATACAGTCGGCGAAGTGGTGAACGAGTGCAGCAGTCGCACGCCTCCCGACTCCACGGCCACCAGCGCCATGGTGCGGTTCGGACTCATGTGGGACGCCACAAAACCGAGTATCGCCCGCCGCCCCTGTTCGGTATCGACGAACGGAGCGTTCACCAGGTCAATAACGAAAATCAGCAGTTCCTTGGGTTGGCTCGGGTTCGCAAGTTGGTTGGTGAAGACGATCCCGCGTTTTACATCCGAGGCAAGATCGGGAGGCGGTTCGGGAACGGACTTGTCGGATGTGATCTCCTCCAGGGCAGCAATCTTCTGCCGGCCGCCGTTGTCCTCCAAGATGAAGTCGTCTGCCTTCAGACCGGAAACGTGTTTGCCCTCTTTGTCGTGGACCACCACCGGAACCAGCACCAGATCGGTGCGGCTTTTGAACGTTGGCGTCTGCGACGAATTCTGGGCCGCAGCGGAAATGACCATGGACATTATGAGAGCGGGAACAAGAAACCGCGTGGAACGCATACAAAAACCTCCCAACATGTTGCGCATGAAATACTACACGAAGGTGGTAGGATTCGTGCGCCCAATGGCCGCGGCGGAGTTAGAATGGGCGTGCGGAGGTGTGCGATGCGCGCCGCCAGAAGTGTGGCCCTCGTTCTGTTTGTCGTCGTTGCCGCAATCTCCGGAGTAGCCCAACGCTCTGGTGTTCCGCTAAGCGTCTACGCTCGCAGGTTTACCCTTCCCGCCAAGCCGGACACGCCGCGCTTCCAGTTCCAATGGCCGCAGAATCCGACGTTCGCAACCCAGCCGCCTCCCAAGATGCGCAGGTTCAATGTGCCATTCGTTGGGGCTCGGCGAGTCCGACCGGTGCCTGCTGAAGAAGACAACGTCTGTTACACCGTGCGCAGCTATTTCTACGCGCGTGCGAGCCGCGATTCCGACGTCACCGTGCCGGTGGGATACAGCGTCTGCACACCCTCCTCGAAGTTCCAGGTGAAAGGCGCCGACTTGCCGGCGCGATAGCGCTTCGGCCGCCCGCCGCGATGAACATTCGGATGTGACGCCGGTCACACTGATGCATGACGTACGAACTAGCGGCGCCCCCGCCCTGCTGTTACTCTGCACCTACAACTGAATGCGTGCGCGCCGTTGCCATCCTCACCCCACATATCTCGGCGCGCACGTTTTTTTTTGCACAGTACATTTCCCATCCGGCGCGCAAGTTGCCACCCTCTGACGCTTGTTGACGCGTGCAGCCCGCGAGCCGGTTGCGTAAGCTGGCAGTTGTCACTTCGTGTGCGCGAGGACCCTGGCCGCGCTTGCCCCACGGGCACCGAACACCGCCGGGGTCTTTGCGTCCTGGAAAGGTGAATTTCCCCACCGGTCGCGCTACACTGGCGCTTACAGTCCCCGTAGCAATCCCCATTTCGCGATTACGCCGGCAGGCGTGTCCGACAGGAGGTCGGCATGTCAGACAGGAAATACCGGCAGCACGGATACATGGACCGCGGCGACAAGCCCGAGGCCCGCGCTCCTGGCCAGCCACGGCTGAAGAAGGACGAGACCTTCGGGCCGCGCCCGCTTAACCTGCCCGGAGCGCGCACCCTTTCGCGCTGCGCGCAATGCGGGACCGTGCTGACGATGATCACCGAGCCCGTCGGCCAGTGCCCGAAGTGCGGCTTCGAGCTGCACTCCTGCAAGCAGTGCACTCATTTCGATCCGGCCGTGCGGTTCGAGTGCCGGCAGCCGGTGCCGGAACGCATCGCGCGCAAGGACACCCGCAACGGCTGTGCGCTGTTTGCCATCCGCACCACGGTCGAGCGCGAAACCTCTACGGGAGGCGTGCGCGCCGACGATGCCCGCAAGGCTTTTGAGAACCTATTCAAAAAGTAGCTGGTAGTTGGTAGCTGGGAAATCCGGTCTGAGCAGCCAATCACGAACCGCCAGACTCCGAATTACTGGCTGCCCGACTCAGTCGCCGAAACAGACGCCAGTCCCTTCGCGATACCCCATCTCGCCGGTTCTACTGCGTCGTGACGATAGAATTTGGGTTGGCTCCCGTTGCTATCTTGCCCACCGAGGTCAGCGTGCTGCCGCCGATCTTGAAAATGGAAATGGTGTTGTCGTCGAAGTTGACGACGTACACGAAAGCACCGGAGGGGTCCACATTGACGTCCGCGGGCGAGGTTCCGGCGGCGAACGGCGAGCCTGACATCGCGGCCAGAGTTCCATCGCCGTTGACCGTGAATCCGGATACATTGTTCGAATCCTGGTTGGCGGCAAACAGGAATTTTCCTGCGCCGCCGGAGGCCACGCCAACCGGCTTGGCGCCGGCTGAGATCACGGTATTGTTGATCAGCGTGAGGTCGCCGCTGTTGGCGTTGACCGCGTAATTGCAAATTCCGGTGGCGCCGTCGGCGACGAAGGCGAAGCGGCTGTTGGCGTCGATGGCGATGTCCTCGGAGGCGGCACAGGGGGCCGCTGGCACCGTGCGCACTCCCGCCGTCAGGGTCCCGTCGCCGTTGATCTTGAATACGGCGGTTCCGCCCGTGCCCAGCGCGACGTAAAGGAACCGTCCGCCGGGGTCAACCCTGGCGCGCACCGGCGTAGTGGCCAGAGCGACTGCCGAACTCACGGAGGTGAGCGTGCCGGTGCTGGTGTTGATCGCGAAAGCCGAGATGTTGCTGGAGCCACCGTTGGCGACGTACACAAAGCGTCCACCCGGGTCCACCGCCACCCAAACCGGTGTGGTGCCGGCGACATACGGAGAGCCGCTGACCTGGGTAAGTGTGCCGTCGTTGCGGTTGATGGCATAAGCGGAGAGGGTTCCGTCCTGGTTGGCGGCATAGACGAACTTGCCGGCGGAGTCGGCGCCGGCGGCGACGGTGCCGGTTCCCGCCGCGAAGGGTGAACTGCTGACCGCGCCGAGCGCGCCGCTGGAAGAATTTATGGTGTAGGCGGAAACGGAGCCGGTGCCCCCATTGGCGAAATTGGCGGCATAGGCGAATTTGGGGACCGCTCCACTGGGGTTGGGCGGAGCCGGATTCCAGAAATCGTGACCCCCGCAACCGGCCCACATCAGCAGCGCCGCGAGGAATGCCAGCGGGAGACTACGCTTAATGCTCATGGCCCTCTCCCCAAAATTCTAACAAACCGCGCGCGGCCGCGCCGAACCTGCCATCGTTCGTCCCCGCTCCATCCTACCTGAGATGTCGCTTCTGGGTTTGACGAAGGCCGGTTACTTCGCGGACTTACGTCGCGGCCTCTGCTTCGCCGAAATAGATCGGATAATGAGTTTTCCTTTGCCGCTAGCCGGCAGAGGCGCTTTGGCCTTAGCAACGGCAGCGGTGATGAGTGCCTCGACCTCGGGACGGGCCAATATCTCCGCCGATCCGAGACGGATGAAACGAGTTTGATTACCCAAGCCGAGCAGGATCTTCTTTGGATCGGGCAGACTGGCGCCGCGGATGAAGCACAGTCCCACTCCGTTCGCTCCGGCAGCGATGGAGACGATGGAATCGGAGGGGCGTTCGGTCGAACAGTAACCCAGAGCGAAGAAGTTGTAGTTGTCGTAGGCCAGTTCGTTCGCGGTAGGCAGCCGCTTCCGTAGCGCTTTCCGCACCGCACGAATCAAGGCCTGGTTCTTTGGCTCGAATTTGTCGATGAAACTATTGAGCTGCTTTTCAGCATCAGCCGATGCCGTCGGCGCGACCTTCACGGCTGCCTTCATAGCATCTCTCCTCCACGGTGCATGTCACCAGCTACCCTCAACCTGGTGATCTCATGACGGAGCAGTGTAAAGCATGTTCTGGCACCAGGCAGCCTGAGCGCAGCCGCTAATTTTGAAGGACAGCGAGTTTGCCGGAAGAATTTGGAAAGTCTACCGGCTCGGTTGGTGCTCATCTTCTGCGACGATAACCGCCTTCACGCACTCCAATCCTTGATGAATTCCGGCGAAGTGATCGGTCAAAAGCTTACCCAGCATGGCGGCGAGGCCGGTGAGCGCAGGAAGCTTTTGCTGAACGCGCGCCGTGTGGTGGTCAAGCTGGGCACCAACGTGGTCGCGGAAACCGATGGCAGTGTTTGCGCCGAGCGGCTGGAACCGCTGGTAGCCGCGGTTGCACACCTGAAAACCGCGGGCCGTCAGATGGTACTGGTTTCCTCGGGCGCGGTTGGCTTGGGGCGAGGCTGGCTGGATGTGCATCGCGCGCGTACCCACGACCTCATCACGCGCCAGGCATGCGCCGCGGTGGGCCAGGTGCGGCTCATGTACTTGTATGAACGGCTGTTCAGCCGTCATGGCGTGAAGATCGCGCAGGTGCTGCTGACCGAGGATGATTTTGCCGACCGGCGCCGCTCTTCCAATCTGCGCCACACCATGGAGAAGTTGCTGAAGTTCGGCGTGGTGCCGATCGTCAATGAAAACGACACGGTCTCGACCGCCGAACTGGAATACCTGGGCGAGGGCACGCGGACTCGCATCTTCAGCGACAACGATCGCCTGGCGGCGCTGGTGACCAGCGAACTCGACGCCCATGCGCTGGTGCTGCTCAGCAATGTCGCAGGCTTGCTGCGCCATCCGCAGAAACCCGACTCCGTGATTCCGCTGATCACCGAGATCTCGCCCGAGCTGAAGGCGCTGGCTTCCGGTCCATCGCCGGGCGGTCGCGGTGGCATGCTGACCAAGCTGGAAGCCGCCGAAATTGCCATGCGAGCCGGCGCCATCGCGGTCATCGCCGACGGCGCCAAGCCCGACAACCTGGATCGCGTGTTCCGCGGCGAGCTGGTAGGGACGGCCTTTTTGCCGGCGGCGCCCATGGCGGGAAAGCGGCGCTGGATCGCTTACGCCGCCGACGTACGGGGCCGAATTGTGGTCAATGCTGGGGCTCGCGCCGCCCTTTTGCGCGGTAAAGCCAGCCTGCTGTGGTCGGGCGTGGTGAAAATCGAGCGGGCGTTCAAGCCCCAGGACGTGATCAGCATTGCCGATGTCCATGGTCGAGAATTCGCGCGCGGCATTGCCAACCACAGCAGCGTGGAAAACGGTACACGCAACCCCGGCCAGGGTTCCCGCAAGGCAGCGGTGCTGGTGACGCGAGAAGGCGAGTCCGGTGCCGACTGCTCCACCGATGAGCGCAATCCCCAAGACGGCGCTGACTGTGGCCGAAGCAGCCGCGAGGGCACGCACGGCGGCCTTGCGGCTGGCGGTACTGTCCGACGATCTGCGTCGGGCTGCCTTGCTGGCGGCGGCGGACGCACTGCAGCGCCGCTCGCCGGAGATCTTGGCGGCCAATGAGCGCGATTGTGCGGGGCAACTGACGGATCGACAACCGCTGTCACCCGCAATGTTCAAGCGTCTCCAGGTAAGCAAACGCGCCGTGGAGGCCATGGCGGAGCAGGTGCGCGCAGTGGCTGCCCTGCCCGATCCCCTCGGCCGCGAACTGGGGATCACCGCCCTAGATGACGATCTCACGCTGCGCAAGGTCACTTGCCCGCTGGGCGTGGTGGCCATCATCTTCGAATCGCGACCGGACGTCATCCCGCAGGTGGCGGCGCTGGCGCTGCGCTCCGGCAACGCCGTGCTGCTGAAAGGCGGACGCGAAGCCGAGCAGACCAACACGGCGCTGGCGGCGATCTGGTGCGACGCGCTGGCGCCATTCCCGGAAATTCCCGCCCACGTCATCACCTTGCTGCACACCCGCCAGGACATTGAGGAGTTGCTGCGGTTGGAGGAGGGGATTGACCTGATGATTCCGCGCGGCTCGGAGCAATTCGTGCGCTACATCAAGGCGCACAGCCGCGTCCCGGTGCTGGGCCACGGCGCAGGAATCTGCCATGTGTATGTCGATGCTGCCGCCGATCCGAGGAAGGCGGTGGACGTGACGTTCGACTCCAAGGTGCAGTATCCGGCGGCGTGCAACGCTGCCGAGACCCTGTTGATCCACCAGGACGTTGCGGCAGCATTCTTGCCCGAGATGCTGGCGCGGTTTGAAGCTGCCGGCGTCGAGGTGCGTGGCTGCCCGCGCACCCAGGCGCTGAGCGGCGGCCGCCGTGTCTTGCCCGCAACCCAAGCCGACTGGTCCACCGAGTACTCCGATCTGACCATCTCCATCAAAATCGTGGACAGCTTCGAGGAAGCGGTTGAGCACGTCAATCGATGGGGCTCAAAACACACCGAGTCCATCGTAACCGAGGATGCCAAGGCGGCTGCGGAGTTTATGCTGCGCGTAGACGCGGCCGGCGTGTATCAGAACGTTTCCACGCGGTTCGCCGATGGCTTCCGCTACGGACTGGGTGCGGAGTTGGGCATCAGCACCGGAAAGCTGCACGCTCGCGGACCCGTCGGAGTAGAAGGGCTTACCACCTACAAATACCAACTGGCCGGCAACGGGCACACCGTGGCAAGTTACAACTCCGGCGAACGGACGTTCAAACATCGGCCACTGAAGTGATGAAAGACTCACCTTGCGGCCGGTAACCTTAGCCGGCTTAGGGCCCCTGCGCCCGGCTCAATCGGCCATCAGCGTCCCTTAGTGGTTCGCATGTCACTCCAACCTGTGCCCTACCTCACAGACGCAAGTGAGATCAGATTTCAGAATGGGAAGGCTCGCGAAAGGACCGCACATGGCTACCTCCGCCGTGAAGCCCAAGCCGGAAACCCTGCGCACCCTTCCCGGTGACGACGTTCGCCAGCTTTTGTGGCGCTTCGCCGACCGCTACGACCTGCAGATGCTGGTGCAGTCTTCGCGCTCGGTCGCCCGCGGCCCCGTCGCCCAGTTGGTCGCCGCCGGCGAACGCCACTCTCACGAATGGACCCAGCGCAAGTCCGAACTGCTGCAGGCCTACGACACCGCCGGCATCACAGCCGTCTTTATGGACCCCGAGCACGGCGGCTTCATCACTGGCCCCAAGAACCTGGCGCTGGCGCTGGTGGCCTTTGAACTCGCCTGGGTTGACGGTGGCGCCGCTACCGCCTCCCTCGCCGGGTGTCTGGCGCTGGCGCCCATTCACGAGCGCGGCACCTACGAGCAGATCGAACACTACATGCGCCTCGCCTCGCCGCCCGCTCTCGGCGAAGATCGGCCGCACTGGCGCGGCGCCTTCTGTCTCACCGAGCCCATTCCCTACGTCGGCGTGGACACCGGCATGTTGAACGGCAAGCTGCGCATCGCGGAGTGGGAGGAAGGCAAAGAGCCCGTGCTCCAAGTGGACAAGCGCGGCCGCTTTATCACCAACATCGCCTACGCCAATTTCGTTACCGCCGCCGTGGACTCCGCCGACCCGCGCATCAAGGGCTCCTGCATGGTCATCCTGGAAGAAAATGATCCCGGCATCTTCGACCGCGGTACCCCGACCAGGAAACTGGTTCACCAGCTCTCCTCCACCGGCGATCCGATTTTCAGCCTGAAGATTCCCGCCTCACGCATCATCGGCGGCTACACTGTCAAAGGCGGCGTCATCGTTCCCAACCACAGCCACAGCGAGATCATCGAGGCCGTCTTCCGCCGCACCCGCGTCACCGTCGGCGTCATGACCGCGGCCAAGCTGCTCTCCGCCGTCGAACCCGTCATCCGTTACCAGCGCGGACGTTTCCGCGGCGCCGAGCAGGCCACCCCCGGCACCGTCCGCTACGAGCTCGGCCTGCAGCAGCGCGAAGATGCGCTCCAGCGCCTGGTGGACGTCTGGGCCACCGGAGAAGCCAGCGCCTCGCTCGCCTTCGCCGCCGCCCGTGCCTTCGACGTCCTGGATCCCGTCGAGCACGAAAAGGATTCCATACTCCAGCTTCGCAACATCACCGGCGGTCGCGCGCAGATGAAAGCCATGCGCGCCGCCGAAGAGCTTGCCCTCGAAGCGCTGTCGTTCCCCGTTGGCAGTGAGGCCCGCCTCCAGCTCGAGTCCGACCCGCTCGTTCGCTTCGCCATTCTCGACAGCGAAGCCGGCGTCCTCTGCCCCGCCGCCAAGCTGTGGAACACCGGCCACGGCGCCAACATGATGCGCGAGGCTGTCTCTCTCATGGGTGGCTACGGCATCACCGAGGATTGCCCGGGCTTCCTCGGCCACAAATGGATGGACGCGCAACTCGAGGCCACCTACGAAGGCCCCGAGTGCGTGCAGCGCCGCCAGCTCTCCGTAACCATGATCAACCACGTCTTCCTCGCCCAGTTCCGCAACTGGATCAAGGACATGCGCCAGATCGCCTCCACGCATCCCGGCACCGGCGCGTGCACGCTGGCCACCGCCATGATGATGTGGCTGTGGTCGCTCGACTACCTGCAGGTCTCCACCGATGCCGACGGCGCCAAGCTCTACCACGGCCCGCGCCAGGGCGTCACTTTCCCCCTTGCCGACGCGCTCTGCTGGCTGCTTGCTGTCCGCCAGCAGATCCTCGACGTGCTCGAGCTCGAAAAGGCCGGCGTGACAAACTCCGCCCTCGCCGAAAGTCTGCCCGGCGTCGTCAATTTTTTCACCGACCTCTGCCACCTCGAATCGGCGCGCGCCTGCGGGGAAGTCGGACGCATTTGCGCCGAGCTGGTCTTCGGCTTCAACCGCCATCCCGCGTGGGACCAGGAAGGCTACCGCGGATGCTTCCAGGCCGAGGACCTCGATTCGCTCGAAGGCCTCATTCCCGGCATTGCCGCCTGCGCCACCGACGTCATCGCCGCCGACGGCTCGCATCCAGCGAAGGCGGGCCCGTGCGCTGGCTGCTCCGGCAACGCCGCGCAGTTCCTTCACCTGCGGCAGAAGCTCGACACCTGCCTTACCGGCGCGCGCCTGGCCAAAGATCGGGCCGCCGAAGCCGTGGCCCGCGTGATGATCCCGGAGGCGCTGGATTATCCGGCATGAGTGCTCACATGGAAGTGTGTCCGGAAGCACAAGCGGAGATGATCGAGCGCGAATCCGTCGCCGTGGACATTGCCTGCGTCGGGTTCGGCCCGGCCATGGGAGGCTTCCTCACCACGCTTTCGCGCGTCCTCGCCGACGGTTCCCTGCAGAGCTCCAGCGGACTTCCTCGGCAGGTCATCTGCTACGAACGCGCCGACGACCTCGGAGTGGGTGTATCCGGCGTGGTCACGCGTGCCCGCGGCATTCGCGCCAGCTTCCCCGATCTTGATCCCGCGCAGATTCCCATGGCCGCGCGCGTCACCAGCGAGAAGATGCTTTATCTCCTCGATCCGGTGGGCGCCAGCCGCCGCTCGTTCGCCCTGCGTTCCGCCGACGCTTTGATGCGCGCGCTCCGCTTCGCGCTGCCGATCAAAGATCACGCGCTCGAACTGCCCTACGTTCCTGACTTCCTGCAGAAGCACGACGGCTTCGTGCTCTCCGTCGGCCAGTTCAACCAGTGGGTGGGCTCGCAAATCGCGGCCAGCGGCATGGTACAAATCTGGCCCGGAATGCCGGTGGCACAGGCGCTGATTGAAAACGACCGCGTGACCGGCATCCGCCTGGTTGACCAAGGTACCGACAAAGCCGGCAATCCCGAAGGCGCGTTCATGCCCGGCATGGACGTCCGCGCTGATCTCACCGTCGTAGCCGATGGTCCGGTCGGTCCCGTCGGCCGCCAGCTCGACCAGCAATTCGGGATGCCTGACGGCAACCATCGCCGCGAGTGGGCCCTCGGCATGAAGTTGGTCGTCGAATTGCGTGAAGGTGTTGACCTCGCGCCCGGCACCGTCTTACACACCTTCGGTTTCCCCGAGCCGGAAATCTTCGGCTTCTTCTATGTCCATCCTGACCGCCTCGCCTCCGTCGGCATCTTCGTGCCCTCCTGGTTCGGCAGCCCGGTGCGGACCGCCTATCGCTACCTGCAGCACTTCATGATGCACCCGTACCTGTGGCGCTACCTTGAGGGCGGGACGCTGCGCTCCTGGGGCGCTAAGTCGCTGCAGGAATCCGGCAAGCGCGGCGAGCCCGTGCTGGCCGGCAACGGTTACGCGCGCATCGGCGAAGGCTCCGGCAGCACCAATGTCCTCACCGGCTCGGGCGTGGACGAAGCCTGGACCACCGGCACGCTGCTGGCCGAGGGCGTCATTGAACTGCTGCGCGCGCGCGCGCCGTTCACCCGCGAAAACCTGGAACGCGCCTACGTTGCCCGCCGCCGCACCAGTTGGGTCGAAAGCGAAGGCCGCATCGCCGAAAGAGCCCGCGACGGCTTCCAGCGCGGCGTCGTCACCGGAGTGCTCGGGATGACGCTCGCCGGATTGACCAAGGGCCGCTTTTCGCTCGGCCACGAGCCCGCCTCGGTCAACGACCGCGTCAGCACCCTGGAGCACTACTTTGCCGGACGCATTCCGCGCGCCGAGATCGAGGAGATCCGCAGCCGCTGTGTCCAGACCAACACATCGCTCCACGATGCATTAATGGACCGCTGCGGCTGGCCGCAAATTCCCTTCGACGGCAGGCTGCTGGTGTCACACCAGGACGCGCTGCTGCTCGGCGGCAAAGTGCAGGCGCCGCCGGGCTACGCCGACCATGTGGCGTTTCATTTCCCCGAGGTCTGCCAGGCGTGCGAAGCCAGGCTCTGCATCGAGATGTGCTCCGGCCAGGCCATCGCGCCCGGCGACGGTGGATTGCCTGTCTTCGATCGCGAAAAGTGCGTCCACTGCGGCGCCTGCCTGTGGAACTGCGTGCAAGCGCTCAACGGCGACGAAACCGCCAATATCGAGTTCCGCGCCGGCGCCGGCGGCCTGCATTCAGCGCTAAACTGAAGTGATCAGTGGCCAGTACGTCCAGCCTCTTCTGGCACTGATCACTGATCGCTTGTTAACGCTGAGCTGATACTCGAAACTGAAACTATGCCTTTCCAAATCGTCGTCCTCGGCAGCGTTGTCCCTGATCCGCTGCAAACCCTGGAGCCGGTCACAACGCCGAACGGCCCCGCGCTGAAGAACGAAATGATGCTGCCCGCGGTGCTCGACCCCTGGGCCGGACACGCGCTGTACGAAGCCGCGAATCTGGCCGCCAAGAATCCTGGCAGCAAGGTCACGCTGCTGAGCCTGGGCCCGAAGGCAAAGCTGCAGCAGGTGATGATGACGGTCGCACAAAAAGTTCCGTTCGACTTGATTGCGCTCGACGGTCCCGCCGGCGGCTTCACCGACGCACACGCCACCGCCGCCACGCTCGCCGCCGCTATCAAGGCAATTCCTGGACTCGATCCCGCTCACCTGCTCGTGTTCGGCGGCTGGGAATCTGCCAGCCGAGGCGCCGGAGCGACGCTGCAAATTGTCGGCGAACTGCTCGGCATCACCGACCAGTTCCAGGGCGCGGACCAGTTGAGCGTCAACGCCGACGGTTCCTTTGAAATCCTGGAGCGCATCGAGGGCGGACGTCACCAGGTTTCGACGCTGGCGGCTCCGCCTGCCGTGCTCGGCTGGGCGACCGGCAACTTGCCCGAGCCGCGCAACAACCCGCAGGTCGGCATGACCAACATGCGCACCGTGATGCCTGCGTTGCAACGCGCCAAAGCCGCGCCCGTGGCCAGTGACGGCCTGCGATACCTCAACGTGGCGCTGCCCAGGCAGCAGCGCGAAACGCGCATTGTGAAAGACCTCTCTCCCGACGCCATCGCCGCCGAAATCGTCGAGTGGATCGGCGGGGAATAATAGCGTGTGGCACACGCGCCCTCGCGTGTGCGGAGCTGAAACTGAAACTATGGAAAACATTCTCTTTCTCGCTCACGCCGACGACGCCAACGCGCTCCCAAGAATCGCGCTCGAATCGTTGACCACTGCGATCGAGTTCGCCGCCAACCTCGCTGCGCCGCTCACGGTTGCGCTCATCGGCGCCGATGTCCAGACGGCGGCAAACTCCATCGCCACCTGCGGCGCGGCGCGTTTCCTCGGCGTCTCCGGCGCGGAGTTCGCACAACCGCGTTACGCCACCGATGCTGCCGCCTGCGAAGCTCTCTGCCGCGTTGCGAATGCCACCATCGTTCTCGCTCCGGCGACCTCGCGTCTGGCGCGCGTTCTTGCCGGCGTGGCGCAACGGCTCAACGGCGTCGTGGACACCCACGTCACTAGCGTCGCTGTCACCGATACCGCACCGGTGGCGACGCGCTGGTTCTATCGCCAGCGCATCGAAGCCTCGCTCCAGCGCACGGCGCGCCCGTGGCTGATGCTGGTCGAGAGCGGCTGCCGTCCGGCGTGGCAAGGCCCAGCCGCAAGCGCCAACGTCGGAACCGTCGCTGTGACGCCTCCGCCGATTCGCACCGTCGTGACTGGCATCCGCGCGCCCAAGGCTGGCGAGCAGACGATCCGTCCGGACGCCAAGCTGCTGTTCGTCGCCGGTGCGGGATGGACGAAGAAGCAATCCGACGGCCAGGTGCACTCCGCCGACGCAGAGCGGTTGATCCTCGGGTTCCTGCGCGAATCGCAGGCATCGCTCGGTGGCAGCAAGTCGCTGGTGGAGCAGAGCGGTGAGAACCAGGCCACCCTGCGCTTCATGACCCACCTCAACCAGGTGGGCCAGACCGGGGCCACGCCGCGCCATCCCAAAGGACTCTCCACCTGCTGCCACGGCGAGGAGCCGCACGTGGTCGGCTGGCGCTTCATCACCGAACGACGGGCGATCAACCTCGACCCCAACTGCGGCTGGGCGCGTGGCAAGGCCGACGTGGTCTATGTCGCCGACGCCTTCGCCGTCATCAGCAAGGTGAATGCTCTGCTCGCGAAAAAATCCGCTGCCCTTGCCGAAGATTGATGAAGACCTGTTGCCATCGCGTTCGGTCGCGGTGACGGCGAACATCGGGGCAGCTCCAGGCGCAGCCAAGCTCTGGAAAAAATGGCTCCTCAGGTAGGACTCGAACCCACAACCCTCCGGTTAACAGGGGGATTCCGCCTCCAACACAGCACAACACCAACCAAGTAAGCCCAAGAGGATGTACAAGAAACCGGCTCGGCGTTCGGCCGGTTTTGGCCGGTTTTGGGAGCAGTAGTAGCGCGCTACGAGGAGCCCGTTCGGGTCAGTCGATGTGCGTGGGATCGAGTGCGCAGTCGAGGCAGAGACGGCGGGCCGGGGCGAAGCCTTCGCACTTGAAAAAAGCGAGTAGATCGAAGTCGTCCCATGAGACTTCGGTCCGCAAGGTTGTCACGCGAAGTGCGGAAAGGTTCACGCGCAGTTGTCGAAGCAAAGCCTTGGCGACGTGCTGGCCGCGGTAGGCAGGAAGGACGCCGATAGCGTCGAGCGAGGCAGTTGGCTCGACAACGCCGTACTCGCCGTAATAGAGCGAGGCTATAGCGAAGCCCACGACTCGGCCGTCGAGTTCGGCGGCGAGCGACACCTGCAGCGCCGCCCGCGTCACGGCGCGCTCCAACATCAGCTCAAAGTAACGCGGACGACGACGCCCCGTGGCGGCAGCGTCGATCGAGACAACGGCCTCGAAGTCACCTTTATCCATCACGCGGACGGGGATGCTGTCCGTCTCCAGCATTCCGGGTTCGCCCACAGGTTTCGGATTCATTGCTCTCTCCCGTTCAACTGCTGCCTAGAAATTGACCGCCATCCACGCGAAGAATCTGCCCGGTGATCTGCCGTGCCTCCGGCCCGCAAAGAAACGTGACCGCGGCGGCGACGTCGGCGGGTTCGACGAAGCGGCCCACAAGGCTTTCCGCCAGCGCGGCGTCAAGAATCGCCTTTGGAAGGAACTTCGTCAATGGCGTGAGAACCCAGCCAGGCTCAACCACGTTAACAAGGATGCCGAAGCGCGCCACCTCTCGCGCAACCGATTTGGCCAGCGCGATCAGGCCCGCCTTGCTTGCCGAATACGCCGACGTGCCGAACTTGCCGCGCGAGCCGTTGATCGACCCGATGAGCACGATGCGTCCGCCGTCGCCCGCACGCATCGCCGGAATGGCGTGACGCAGCAATAGAAACGCCCCGCGCAGGTTGACGCGTTGTACTACGTCCCAGTCCTCGACGGCGAGTTTCCACACCACGCCCTCGCGCGAGATGCCCGCGGCGTGCACGACCAAGTCGAGGCGGCCGTGTTCGCGCCGCACCGCTTCTATGGCAGAAGAAACTGAAGAATCGTCGCCGACGTCGCAGGCCTGGTAGAGCGCGGCGCTTGCGGCCGGCCGCGCCAAGTCGAGCGACACTGCTCGCGCGCCTTGCTCCTCAAGTTCGGCGATGATGGCGGAGCCGATTGCGCCGGAACCGCCGGTGACGACCGCGACTTTACCGTCGAGAGTGCCGCTCACGCCACCACCTCGGTGCGCCGTACGAGAATGCGATGGCGGTACGCACCCCACAGAGCCGCGCCGAGCGCGCCGGCGTAGATCGAATCGGGGTGAGTGCGGACCCCCATGGCGAGCTTTTCTTCAGCGATCTTCTCTTCCAGCGCGCGAGTGAGGCCGACGTCGGAGGCCAGGCCGCCGGTGATCGCCACGTCGCCGGATGCGCCGATGGCGCGCAGCAACTTGGTGCAGCGCCCCGCCATAGAAAGATGAATGCCTTTGAGAATGTCGTTACGCGCAATGCCGCGGCTCACCATGTTGATCACGTCGGTCTCCGCCAGCACTGCGCAAATGCTGCTGACCGGCTCGGGATTCTTCGCTTCGCAGGACAGCGGCCCAACGTCCTCGAGCAGGATACCGAGATAGCGCGCAACATTTTCCAGAAACTGTCCCGAGCCGGAGGCGCACTGGTTGGTCATACGATAGTTCAACACGCGGCTACGCTCGTCAATGCATATGGCGCGCGTGTGCAGGGCGCCGATATCGATGACGGCGGTAGCTCCGGGCATGAGAAACACGGCGCCGCGCGCGTGCGTGGTCATGCCGTAAAAATGTCCGCTGCGGAAATCCACAAGTTCGCCTTCACCGGTGCTGGCGGTGTAGGCGACGTCCTTCAGCTGTACCCCGGCGGTTTGCAGCGCGACGTCGTAGCCGTCGCGAATCACTTTGCGCAGTTCGCGGCGGCGAATGCGCTCGTTGTGCAGGGCGAGAATTGTCGCGGGGCCGTGTGCGTCCACCTCAACGAGCGCGAACTTGGCGGCGCTGGAGCCGACGTCCACGCCGGCGGCTATGATGGTGGAGGCGCTCATGCCGCGCTTCTTCCTTCGGCAGCGCGCAGCGCGAACAACGCGGCACCGAGCGCGCCGGTGTAGATGGACTCGTTGGAAATATTGAGCGTGCGCTCGCCGTAGTTCTGGCGCACCAGATCCGCGAGCGCGGCCACGGCGGCGGGATTGCGCGCCACGCCGCCGGCAAAGGTGAATTCGTCGGAGATTCCTCCGGAGCGCGCCAGCAACGACATGGCGCGCAACATGATGGCGCGGTGCAGGCCGGCGAGAATGTCGGGCCGCTTCTGCCCGAGCGACAAACGGTCGCGTAGTTCGGCGCCGGCAAAAACCGTGCACGTGCTGTTGATCTTCACCGCGCAGGTGCTCTCCTGGGCGAGCGTGCCGAGCTCGTGCAGGCCGAGATTCATTTCGTCGGCGATGTAGCCGAGATAGCGGCCGCACCCGGCGGCGCAGCGGTCGTTCATCTGAAAACTGGTGACGATCCCATGGGCATCCACCTGGATGGCTTTCGTGTCCTGGCCGCCAATATCGAGCACGGTGCGGGTGAGCGGAAACATGGCGTGCGCGCCAAGGCCGTGGCAGAGGATTTCGCTGCGGATGTCTTCCTTGGGGAAGGGAAGGCGCTGGCGGCCGTAGCCTGTGCCCACCATGCGCAGCACGCGGAATTGGAGCGAGAGAACGGAGGTGACCGCAGTGCGGAGGCGCGGTGCGATATCCTGGATCGCCGGCGGCGCCGTCGCGATGGTTTCCCCAAGGGCGGCTCCGGCGTGGCGCTCGAACCCGCCCGACATGGCCGCGTTTTCCACTTGCAGGATGGCGGCGTCGAACAGACCACACAGCACGTCGAAAGGAATGCGCTTGGGGTCCTTGAACTGCTCGGCGAAGTGCATGTAGTCGGCGGCGGCAAGGTCGCGGAAGAAGTCGCTCTTGCGCACGGACAGTTCGTTGAAATGCGCCGCAACGCGGAATCGCATGGAGTCGCAGATGCGATCGAGCGCGTGGTGAATGTCGTCTCGCGTCGTGGCATAGCGGGGCGCTCCGGCGCAGCGGTGAAGCGCTGACTCAAGCCGCTCGAATTGCTCGACGTGCTGTTGCCGGCGGAAATGGCGCGCCAGAGGTGCGAGGAACTTGTTTTCGATGCCCGCCAGTTCGGGATCGGCAGCGAGACCCTGGCGGAGGAGTTCGAATCGCGATTGCACCAGGGCTTCTTCGCGCACGATCTGCGCCGCAACTTCGTAGTTGCTGCGGGTGTTGGTAATGCCGCGGCCGATCACGCGGCCCGCGCAGTCGAGAGCAACCGCTTTCGTCGTGGTGGAGCCGAGGTCAATGCCGAGAAGAATGTCGACGGCGCTCACGCGTGCACCGCCCGCCTCTGCTCGAGCATCTGAACGTAGCTCTCGATGCGGTTCTTGATGTTGGCGGAGGAGAAGTAGCGCGGGTCCACCAGGTCGCTTTCGATAAAGCCGCCGGGTACGCCGGTGCGCTGCTCGAGTTGGCGCAGCATCAGCAGTTGGCCGACGCTAAAGGAGTTGCAGCTCTTGACACTGTTGATGATGAAGCCGTCGGCGCGGTACTCGCGGATGTAGCGCTCGAGCAGGTCAACGCGCGCGGGCAGGCCGAGATTGGTGTAACAGCCGAGGCAGTATTCGGCCAGGCTTTCCAGCGGACGGTTGGGATCATGGCGGAATCCGCGGTCGTAGAGCCCGCCCACCTTGGTATAAGTGCTGGCGACCACAACGGCGCCTTCGTCGTAAAACATCTTCCAGAACTCGCGGAAGCTGGTCCAGTTCGGAGGGCCTTCGACCACCAGGCGGTAGCGCTGGCGTTCCATGGTGCCCTCGGGGGTGATGGGGCCGAGACCGAGGCGAATGCGCTCGGCGACTTCTTCGCGCAGCACGCGGTAATACTCGACGCCTTGGGGCGTCCCGCGGAAGGCGGTGAACATCGGGCCAATGTAGTAGACGCCGCCGAAGTAGGCGTCAATCGGCGAAGGGTCGTGCTTGGCGCTCTCCAATACCGAGACGAGGTCGTCTTCCGCCTGCGCGGACAGGGCCAGCATCTCGGCGAGGCGCGCTTCGTCGTAGCGGCGCCCGCTGACTTGCTCCAGCTTGGGGATCACCTCGGTGCGGAGTTGCTGCACGACGTAATCCACCTGGTGCGGTTCGATGCGGCCGTTGGCCAGGTACGGGACGTGCAGCATCGCGACCGGGCATTGATATTCCTGCCGCAGCAGTTCGAACCACTTCAAAAACGTGAAGCAGCCGGTGTAGGACAGCAGCAGCAAGTCAGGGTTAGGAAGCGTGACGCCAGTTGGACCGACGTTGCCGGATTTCAGCATTCCGATGTCGCACTTCACGTAGGTGCAGACATCTTCGCTGTGGCCCTGTTTCTCCGCTTCCGCAATGAAGTTGGCGGAACGCTTGCGCATGCCGGATTGCAGGGCATTGATTTCGGGAAGGACCGGCAGCAGGTCGAAGGAGCGCAGCAGTTCGGTGAGATTGCCGGGAACGAACGTGGAGACGACCCGCTGCCCGACCTCGCGCGCGCGGCCGAGCGAATCGTAATAATTCGCGATCAGCTCCTTCTGCAGGAGCATACTGCGCTCTTTCTGCGCAAAGTCCTGAACGTCGCTCATGCCTCGCTCCACAGGCGGATGGAATCGGAAAAAGTCCCGGCCTGTTCGCGGATGACGGCGAACTGCCCCGTATCCTCGGAATACTTGAATTGCGTATGCGGAATGCGCTCGCGCTGCAGCGCGGCGACGAGCATGGGCTGCTCCAGCAGCGCGGGGTCGCAGAAACTCGGCGCACAGAAGATGACGCCATCGGCGCGATTGCGGCGGACCGACTCGACCAGCCATTGCCCGCGATGGCCGTCCGCCGCATAGCACGATGCCGTGGACACGCTCTGCGTCAGGTAAGCGTGTGCGAGATTGGCGAGCGGATCGCCATCGTCAGGAACCTCGTCGGTGAACCAGCGCAGACCTAGCAGCAGGTCGTCGTCTACGACCCAGCAACCGGCGCGTTCCAGGCTCATGAGCAGTGCCTTCGGGGGCTGCTCGCAGAACATGCCGGCCAGCACAATGCGGCTGCGATCATCGGGCTGGCTCGACTCTTGCGAAGCCAGATCGATGTAGCGGCGCATCATTATGGTGTGCTCCTCCGGCGGCAGCACACTGCCCGCTCGCAACACCGCATAAACGTGCGCGATGGGGTAGAGCCACGGCGTTTGGCTGCGCACCTGGTAGAGTTCCCGGATGACTCGGCGGTTCTGGTTGTACGCCTGAATGCTGCTTCGGAGATCTTCATCGGATATCGGCCGGCCGGCCAGTCGAACCATGTCGTCGCGCAACGCCGCCAATTCCCGCCGCCAGAATTCGCCTCCGACGCTAACGTCGTAATTCTGGGGAAGGTCCACATACCGCACATAGCGACTGGGAAAAAGCATGTTCCACATGCCACTCAGATTGCGGATCACATCGCAAATGGATGGGAATAACATGCCCTCGAGCGCATCCAAGCGTCCCGAAAGCGCAAGCTCAATCGTGCTGCGAGGGATATGGCAGATGTAGCTCTGGAAGTAGGCGTCGCCACGGATGATCTCCAGGCGGTCGCCGCCGCCGAAGATGCCAACCGGCAGCATCCCAGTCGCGTGAATCAATTCCCGCGGGACATACATCGGCATGTAGCCGACAGCCTTCCGCCCGGGTGCGGCGGACTTCCATTCCGCAACCGACTTGAAGTCAATATCCTCGTACAGTGCCTGCGCGCGGACGAGAATGGCTTCCAGTTCCCGGTTCACGGAGTCGTTTCCTTTTTCTTCATGCCCGGCGTAATCTCCGCGATCAACTCCTCATTCCAGCGCACACCTTCCGCCAGACGCTGGCGCAGGCGCACAAAGTCCACCTCGCGCTGCTGTTTAGGACCGTAGTGGAATGCGCGGAAGCCGGCGTTGCCCTCGGTCATCATGTTCAGCGCGAGCCATGCGCGGTTGGTTTCGCGGTTGCGGTCCCAGTGTTCCAACTTGTGCTTGCGCACGCTTTCGAGGGTCTTGGTGAGGCAGTCCGGCATGGTGTGCAGCAGCTTGGTGCAGAGCTGCTCAACGGCGTCATCGAGCAGCGCGAGATCAATCGCGCCCCTGGACATCACGGCCTTGCCGGCTTCGCGGGCGTCACCGATTTTCCAGTCTCCGAATACGCGGCGGCCAAACTCGTCGTACTCGCGGTCGGTCACCACCAGCGGGTTGGAAACGTATTTACTGTCCACCATGAGCGCGGGCACGATCTGCGTCAGCCCGCCAAGACGATAGAAACGATGCGCGCTCCAGGGCTCACACAGCGTGGCGCTGTACATCGCGTGTTCGATCCCGACGAACAGCGGCAGGAAATCGGTGCTGCCGCCGTCGGGCGCCGAACCGTGCCGCGGCCCGGCCTGCCCGAACATCGCAAGATCGCTGGCCACGGAAAAGTCGCACGCCATGCCGATTTCCTGCCCGCCGCCGACGCGCATGCCGTTCACGCGGCAGATGACGGGCTTGTCGCAGTGCAGGATGGCGGTAACCATGTCGTTGAACAGCCGCATGTATTGACGGTATTCGCCCGGCGCGCCGGCGTAGACCTCGGCGTACTCGCGTGTGTTGCCGCCCGTGCAGAAGGCCTGCGTGCCCGCACCAGTCAGCACGACGGCCACAGCGGCGCGATCGTTGCTGGCCTGGCGGAGTGCGAGGATGACCTCTTTGATCATCGTGGTGGTGTAGCTATTCAACTCGCGCGGGTTGTTCAGGATGATCCACACATTGTGCAGCCCGTCAGCGAGCTTGCCGTCACGATCGCGCGCCGGCTTGCGCTCGATGAGGATTTCGTTCGGGCAAAATTTCTCGACCAGATTGTGGTCCTTCATGATTTCGATCCTTGCTGCGGCACCAGCACGGCACGGCGTCGGAGTTGATGATGGTGGGCGGCTTCCAGCACCCGCGGCCCTTCCTCCAGGGGGTGCAGTTCGACGAAGGGAGCAACCTGGACCTTGCCCTCGAGCACCAGCGCGAGTGCGGGCGGGTACTGGTCAGGCGGGCAGCCCCAGTTGCCCTGCGCGGTGGCGTCGAAGGCCATTAGGCTGGAGAGTCGCAATTCGACCTTGTGCGCGGTATAGCCGACCACCGCGAGATGGGCGCCGGGATCCAGCAGGCTGAACGCGGTCTGCTGGCCAGCGGTGGTGCCGCTGGTTTCAAAGATCTTGAGGCCAATGCCGCGCCGGCCGCTCTGCTTGGCGAAGGCGCGCACCGCGGAGCGTGCGTCGGGACACTCGCGGGCGTTGATCGTGTGCGTGGCGCCATGCGCAGCAGCAAGATCCAATCGCCCCGCATCTACATCAATGGCAACCACGGCCGCGCCCATTGCGGCCGCGATTTGCACGCCGAATCCCCCGATTCCGCCGACGCCGACGAAGACGGCGACGTTGTCCGCGCCGACGCCGGAGCGGCGAATGGCTTCGTAAGGAGTAGTGACCGCGTCGGCCACCACCGACAGCATCTCCAGCGTGATGCTGCCGGACAGCGGGTCGGGTACCGGGCAGAGGCCTCGCGCTGGCACGCGCACGTGCGTGGCGAAACCACCATCGCCATCGTTGCCCGGCATGAACTGCTTGCGGCAGATGGTGGGATGGCCGCAGCTACAGGCGTCGCAAGTGCCGCAAGGAATCACGGCGGGCACGATGACCGCGCGCCCCAGCCAACGCTTGGCCTGTTCTCCCGCGAGCACGACGCGCCCGGAGATCTCGTGCCCCAGGATCAGCGGCAGGCCATGGCGGGTGGGCACGCCATCGTAGGCGAATCCGATGTCGGTGTGGCAGACGCCGCAGCCGGCAACCTCGATAAGAACATCATCCGCAGCAAGGTCCGGCGGCACTGCCTCGACGCGACCGAACTTTTCTGGAGCGACTAAAGCCAGACCTTGAACGACGTCGGGCGCGGCACAACCCGGTTGCATAGCCCGGACGGCAGCCATCGTCCTCCCCATTCGAACGAACGTTCGATCAGGAAAGCCTACCGTTGTAGGAGCGGCGCGGCTGTGACCACCATCACGCCCCGCTGTGACGCTTCCTCGGCGACCTTTGAATCGGATGGGCCGCAATAATTTCACCGGCAATCACTTGGAAGCCTCAAATTTCAAGCCCCCTTTTTCGCCGGCGCAAAGCTCCCGCGATTCATTGGCGCGGTCGATCTGTTTGGGTCTTTGGTGAATGAGAGTCTCTCGTCTATGCAACCTCCGATTCGAGACCGTCGCGGCCGACGTGTCATGCTGCCATTCGCCGTTGCGATTTTATTTGTCGCGCATGCGGCGGGACCGATTAAGCTCTACCCAATCCGGCGTTGGAACTGCAGTGGCGCGACGCGCCTTGCGTCAGCAGGATGTCCGACTAGCGCGCGATGTACATGAGCCCTGGTTCAGCGCACTGATGATTAATGTGGGGGATGAGTGCAACGCCGCTCTTGACAAAGGCAGAAAGGTGCTGACCGAAGACTACCGACTACCGATTACCAACTGCGAGCGGCCAGCTACCGCCTTCCAACACCCGATCACTTCTTCAAATACGAATCCACCCATTCCCCGACTGTCTTGTACCAGAGCTGCGAATTCTGCGGCTTAAGCACCCAGTGCCCTTCGTCGGAGAAGTACAGCATCTTCGACGGCACCTTCAGACGCTGCAACGTGGTGTACAGGTCGAATCCCTGCGAGACGTCGAGCCGGTAATCGCGCTGGCCGTGCACCACCAGTGTGGGTGTCTTGAAATTCTGCGTGAACAGGTGCGGCGACCACTTGTCGTACATGGCGCGGTTGCTCCACGGCGTGCCCTTAAACTCCCATTCCGGAAACCACAGCTCCTCGGTGGTGCCATACGCCGACGTGGTGTTGAACGTCCCGTCGTGCGACACGATGCACTTGAAGCGCGTGGTGTGGCCCAGAATCCAGTTCGCCATGTAGCCGCCGAAACTGGCGCCCAGCGCGCACTCCCGGTCTTTGTCGATGAACGGATAGGTCTTCTCGACGTAATCCAAGCCAAGCATCAGGTCCTGGTACGGACGCCCGCCCCAATCGCCCTGGATGGCCTGCGTGAACTTTTGCCCGTAGCCGGTCGAGCCGGTGAAGTTGATCGTCACCACGACGTAGCCGCTGGCCGCCATCAACTCGGTGTTCCAGCGATACGACCACGAATCCCCGAACGCCCCCTCCGGCCCGCCGTGGATGAGGAACTTGACGGGATATTTTTTCGAGGCATCGAAGTTCGGCGGCTTGACCAGGAAGCCTTGCACTTTCTGATTCGCCGCGCCGGTGAACCAGAACGATTCGAGTCGTTGCATCGAGACTTGCGAGACGAGGCTGTCGTTCAGATGAGTAAGTTTTCCCGCTCGGCTAAAGTAAGCTTCTTGATCGACTGTGCGGCTGTACGCAGAGCGCGGTTCACACGTTCCACCTACGGGAGTTGCCGTATCTGGCGCCGACCCTGTTAAGGTGTCGTGCCGCGTAGCTCGCATAGACAGCTGTCTCCCTTCGAGGTAATAAATCTCGTTGGGTGCCTGCACCGTCATGCAGGTGAACACCAGGGAACCGCCGTCCCGGGTGAGTGCCAGATCGTCGTTGTGGCCCCGTAAGATCTCGTTGATGTTGATGTTTGTTTCTGTCAGCGAAATGTCGTAACCGCGTTCGCTTTGATGCGTCGTTTTCCAGGCGACCAAATAGATCGGCGATTCTCCTTTGTCCTCTGCAGTGAAATAAATTTCTTGCGAATCCGGCGCCCACACGAAGCTCTCCACCCACCGGTCAAAATCCTTCGTCAGCGACCGAATCTGCCCCGACTTGCGGTCGTAGAGCACCAACTGGAAGCGATCACTCTCGTACCCCGGCGTCTCCTGCATCCGCCACGCGATGTACTTTCCATCCGGTGAATACAGCGGCGTCGAATCCGAACCCGGCGAGGTGGAAATCTTCCTCGGCGTTCCGCCCGTGACCGGCACCACGAAAATCTCGTTGTTGGTGCTGGTCGCCTCCACCTCGTCAATGTTGCTGGTGAACGCCACCTCCTGCGAGTCGGGCGAGAAGGCGTACATGTCCTGCCCGCCAAGCGAAAATGGCGGCGCGTCGTGCTCGCCCGGCGTCAGGTCTCTCGCGGTGGTGGTGTCCCACATCTCGCCGCTTTTGCGAGATGTGGGTTCCACCGCCTGAATGAAGATGTGCGTGCGCTTGTCACCCGTGTAGCTCGACCAATGCCGGAAGAACAGCCCGCGAAAGATCGATGCTTTCACCGCTGACTGTTTCTTCTGCTCGTCGCGAGCCTTGTTGCACGCATCATCCGGGCAATCGGGATAGACCTCGGACGTAAACAGAATCCACTTCCCATCCGGCGACCACAGCTCGCCCGCCGCCTCAGTCGAAATGTTGGTCAGCTTCTGCGGCGTGCCCAGCGCCACCGCTGCCGCATCGAAATCCGCCACCCACACCTGCGATCCGCCCTCTTTCGCCGAGATAAACGCGATCTTCTTTCCATCCGGCGACCACCGTGGCCGGTCCTCGCCCGCCGGATCGTTCGAAATCTGCTTCGCCTCGCCGCCCGCCAGCGGAACCACCCACAGGTGCGGCGTCTTCTTGTTCTGTTCCAAGTTGACCTCGACCACGCTGAACGCTACCCACTTGCCGTTGGGCGAGACCACCGGCTCGCCCACCCGCTTTAGCGCCATCATGTCTTCAAAGGTGAACGGATGCTTGCCCTGCGCCCAGCCCATGCAGGCAACCACGAGTAGAAAGACGATCACGCGACGAATCATTGCCTCGCCTCCCGACAAAACGGACAAGTCTAGACCCTCACCGTGTGCCCCGTCCCAGCCCGGTGTTGACCGGGGCGGGATTTCCTCGATTCCCATTCCGGTCCGGCGGCGCAAACATTCGCCTCACCAGGCGCCACGCCGCATTGACACCGCTGCGCCGCGCTCCCACACTTGCCGCGTACGGGAGGCAGTTATGAAAGTCCTCGCCTTTAACGGAAGCCCCAAAATGCACAAGGGCAACACCGCCCTCATCCTCGAGCCTTTTCTCGACGGCGCGCGCAGCGCCGGCGCCGATGTCGAGCTGCTCTACACCAGCAATCTCAAAATCAACCCCTGCCAGGGCGACTTCAACTGCTGGCTCAAGTCGCCGGGCAAATGCCACCAGCAGGACGACATGCAGCTCGTCCATCCCAAGCTGCGCGAAGCCGACGCCTGGGTCTTCGCCACGCCGGTTTACGTCTGGGGCGTCAGCGGCCCGCTCAAGAACCTGATGGACCGCATAATTCCGCTGATCGAACCGTTCATCACCATTAACGACGGCCACTGCTCGCATCCGCTACGCCCGGACACCAAGCGCGCCAAGATCGTGCTCGTCTCCAACTGCGGCTTCTGGGAGATGGACAACTTCGATCCCGTGCTGGCGCAACTGCAAACCCTATGCCGCGTCATCGGCTTTGAATTTGCCGGGGCCCTGCTGCGTCCCGCCGGCCCGCTGCTGGCCGCCATGCTGGAAATGGGCGCTCCCGTGCAGGACGTGCTGGACGCTGCCCGCGAAGCCGGCCGGCAACTGGTGCACGACGGCATCATTTCGGATAGAGCGCAGCAAATTGTCAGCCGCGACTTGATGCCGAGGGACGCCTACATCCAGTCGATTAACCAGAACTTCCAGCAGACTCTGGCCTCGGTCCATTAGATTCGTCATGGTGACGGCAGCCACACGCGGCTGCCGCTCACCTCGTGGACTTCGGCCATGGCTCGTCGACAGCTTTTTCGCGCCCCGCGCCGCTCCCGCGCATCTAATTCAGCGGAATACCAACGCAACTTTTCCGTTTACCCTTGGGTTTTCCTCATCGATATGAAACGAAATTCCGTTCTCGCATTGCTCACTCTTGCCCTTGTCCTGCCCGCGCTCGCCCAGGAAGGCCCGCTCAATCCCGCCGAGCCCAAGGGCATCTCCGTGGACCAGATCATCCAGCGCTTTGCCGCCAAGGAAAAGGAATTCAAACAGGCGCGCGACAACTACACCTACCGCCAGGACGTAAAGGTGCAGACCGTGGACGGCAATACGGTGGACGGCGAGTATCACCAAGTGGTGGAGGTCACCTTCGACGACAAGGGTCGCCGCCAGGAGCACGTGGTCTTCGCGCCGCAGTCCTCGCTCCAGCGCGTGCAGATGACGCGGGAGGACATCGACGACATCCAGCACCGCCTGCCTTTCGTGCTCACCTCCGACGAAATTCCCGAGTACGACATCCTGTACGTCGGCCAGCAGCAGGAAGACGAACTCCACTGCTACGTTTTCGACGTCGCGCCCAAACGCATCGAGAACAACAGGCGGTACTTCCAGGGCCGCATCTGGGTGGACGATCGCGATTTCCAGATCGTCAAGACCCACGGCAAGACCGTGCCCGACATCCGTAAAAAGAAAAACGAAGAAAACCTGTTCCCCGCCTTCACCACTTGGCGTGAGCAGGTGGACGGCCGCTACTGGTTCCCGACCTACACCAAGGCCGACGATGACCTTCACTTTTCCGGCGGCGACGTGCACATCCGCGAGATCGTGAAGTACACCAACTACAAGCGCTTCGGCGCCAACGTGAAGATCACCTACGAAGGCCAGGAACTACCCAAGAATCAGGGCGAGGCGCAGCCGGGCCAGCAGCAACCGCAGGCGCAGCAACAGAAGCCGCCGAAGAATTAGTTCCCAGTTTCGAGTTTCTGGTTTCTAGTCGCCGGACCTGAGAGGCCTGGCGGAACGCAGGCGACGTTACATCGTCGGGAAGGGCACGGCTTGATCCGTGCTGAAGCAGAGTCCTGTTTCAGTAGAACAGGTACTTCCTCCACTTCGCGTCCGAATGTCCCAGCAGCCGCATGATGTGCCGGCTGGTATGCAGATTGAATGCCCTCGGCTCGCGGATCAGCTTCATGTTGGCCTCCATCGGAAGCTGGTTGCCCTTGCTCCGGTTGCAGCCATGGCAGCACGCCACCAGGTTTTCCCAGGTGGACAGTCCTCCGCGCGAGCGCGGCACCACATGGTCCAGCGTGAGCTCGCTGGAGCCCAGCACCGCGCCGCAATACTGGCAACTGCTGCGGTCGCGCAGCAGGATGTTCTTGCGCGACAGCGCCCGCGTCTGGTGCGGAATCCGCCGGTACTCCAGCAGCCGGATCACCGACGGCACGCGGATGGTAATGCGCGCCGCGTGCAGGAAGTGCCCGTTTTCTTCCTCGGTCATGGCGACGCCCTTCAGCACCAGCACGATGGCCCGCCGCGCCGCGCACACGTTGATCGGCTCGTACGACGCGTTCAGCACCAGCACCGGCGCGTGCATCACGCCATGACTATTGCCCTCGTGGACAGGCGCCGTCTCGACCATCGGCTTGCGATGCGCATGTCCCGGTATGTGTCCCTTTCCGCCTGACATAACTTGCTTAGTCTCTTAGTCGATCAGTCTGTCAGTCGATCAGTCAGTGAGCACGAAACCATGACGACCGAAAGACTGATGGACTGACCGACTCGCATGCATGTGCCACCATCACTCGCGACTCTTCAATCTCCGGCTCCACCCGCTGCGCTTCCGGCTTCAACACTCTTGCTACCGTCGCCACGAACACCCTGTTTGCGCCTGCGCGGCGCAACACGCGCGCGCATTCCGACACCGTTGTCCCGGTGGTGAACACGTCGTCGATCAATAAGATGTCGCGCCCGGCAATCTGGTCGCTGCGCAGGACTCTGAATGCTCCGCGCATGTTTTCCCGCCGCTGCGGCGAGGTCAATCCGGTTTGCGATTCCGTCGCCCGTTGTCGTGCCAGCGCCGTGGTGTTCAGCTTGACGTGCAGCGCCGCCAGCTTCAGCTTGAGCATGGCGCGCGCAATTAGCTCCGACTGGTTGAACCCGCGTTGCCGCAGCTTCGAGACATGCAGCGGCACCGCCATCACCACCGGCGGAGCCGGCCTGAAAGCTTCCGCCAGATCGGCGACCACCTCGGCCAGCATTCGTCCCAGCACATTTGCCGCCGGACGCACCCGGTCGTACTTTAGCAGGTGGACCATCTCGCGCAGGCCGCCGTCATAGCTGCCATACGCCGAGGCGCGCGCAAACGCCGGCTCGTCCTGCATGCACATCAGGCACAAAGGTGACTCATCCCGCTCCGACGTTAGGTGGGAACTCATCAACCGCTCGCCGCAGGCCGCGCAGCGCGGTCCCATGATCGGCCGAATGGCCTCGACGCACGCCTCGCACACCGGCGCTCGCGATAGGCGCGTCAGCGGCGTCTGGCACAGCCTGCAATACGATGGAAACAGTACCGACAACAATCCGTCGGCTGCGCGCGAGACAAAAGAATGCCCTCGGTGGGCGGGATCCTCTACCGACCGGGTTGGGTCTCCGCTACTGCTGAAGACGACCCTCCTCGCGACCCGAGGCCCAGGGCCGGCCACCTGATCGCCTTTTTAGTATAGCCACTTACTCCTCAGCCATCAACGCCCCAGACGCAGCCCTGCCATTGATGCGCCCCGCGCGCTTCCCACCCGCCAGTCTGCCAGCGTAAAATCACCGTTCGGGTTGTCATTACAACCCTGCCGTGCTACTTTGCGCGGTCTTCATGAAGCGGGATTAAAGCTGGAAATCTGAATCGAGGACTCATGTCATGAGCACCATGACCAGCAACCAGGCGCCGCCGAAAAAGTTCCGGCCCTTCGTACCGCCCACCATGCAGATGTCCGAGTTTACCTTTCGCGCCGTCTTACTCGGCTTGCTCATGACCGGCATTCTGGGCGCGGCCAACGCTTATCTCGGCCTGCGCGCCGGCATGACCATCGCCGCCACTTATCCCGCGGCCGTCATCAGCATGGCCATTCTTCGCCTGATGAAGGGCTCCATACTCGAGGAAAACATCGCCCGTACGGTCGGTTCCATCGGCGAATCCGTCGCGGCTGGCGCGGTGTTCACCATCCCGGCCTTCGTGATGGCGGGCCTGTGGCGCAATGATGCCGGTAAGCCCGAACTCGGCACCGACAAATACTGGCAATCGGTCGCACTCATGATCATCGGCGGCCTGCTCGGAATTCTGTTCGTCACCCTGCTGCGCCGGGTGATGGTCGAGGACCCCGAGCTGCCCTTTCCCGAATCCGTCGCTGCCTCGGAAATTCACAAGGCGGGACAGCAGGGCGCCAAGGCCGCGAAAGTTCTCTTCGCCAACATGGGATTCGGCGCCGTCATGTACTTCCTCAGCCAGATCAACCTGTTCTGGTACGTGCGCACCATCCTAGTGAAGATCCCCACTATGTCCGCCGGCCTGCGCGTCGGCCGCTCCGCTACCGCACCCGTGGTCGCCACAGGCGGCATGACCACCTTTGACACGCCCGCCATCAGCCCTGCCTATCTCGGTGTCGGCTACATCATCGGGCCGCGCCTCGCGGCGCTGAATTTCGCCGGCGGCGTGGTCGCCTGGGGCCTGCTGGTTCCGCTGCTAGTTTATTTTCTCGGGCCTGGCATCCAGGCCAGCCTGCCTGCCGGCGCCACCATGGACTGGGCCGGCTTGGCCAACAACATGTGGTTTGCCATCGTGCGACCGATCGCCGTCGGCGGCATGTTGGTGGGCGCGGGATTCACGCTGTTTCGCATGCGCAAGCAGCTCGGCGTCGGCATGAGCCGCGCCGTTTCCGACCTGAAGAAGTCCGCCGCAGCGCATGAAGTCACCGACCGCACCGAAAAAGACCTTAGCGCCAAAGTCGTCTTCCTCGGCGTCGCCGTCGTGCTGCTTGCCATGATCGCACTCTACTATTTCTTTATCTCCGGCGCGGGCAGTATGCCAGGCGGCAAAATCATCACCGGCGCGGTGGTCGCCGCCGCCGTGATGATCGTGCTCGGCTTTTTCTTCGCCGCCGTTTCCGGAAACCTTTGCGGCATGATCGGCTCGTCTAACAATCCTGTCTCCGGCCTGACGCTGTGCACGCTGGTGGTTGCCGCGCTCATGATGGTCGCACTCGGCGTTGGCGGCGCCGGCGGAGTCGCAGCGGTGCTGGGCGTCGCCGCCGTGGTCTGCGTTTCATCCGCGGTCGCCGGCGAAATGCTGCAGGACCTCAAGGTTGGGCACATCCTTGGTGGCACACCCTCACGAATGCAGATCGGCGACATGTTCGGCGTCATCGTCGCCTCGCTCGTGCTCTTCTTTCCGCTGATGATTCTCGACAAGGCGTACCACTTCGGCAGCGCTGCCTTGCCCGCGCCGCAAGCCGGACTGATGGCCATGCTCGGCCAAGGCATCGTTGGCGGCAACATGGCGTGGCCGCTGGTGGTGGTCGGAATCTTCATGGGATTCGCGCTCATCATGGTGCAAGTCAAAAGCCCCATGCTGTTTGCCGTGGGCATGTATCTGCCGCTGCAGACCACGTTCGCCATTTTCGTCGGCGGCGTCATTCGCTGGATCACCGACGGCATGCGTGACCGCCGCGGCCTCAATGACGCGCAGAAAGCGCGCGTCGAAAACGCCGGTGTACTTACCGCCTCCGGCCTGATCGCCGGCGAAGCGCTTTGTGGGCTGGTGATCGCCGCTATCGTCGGTACCGGTCACAATATGCCCGACATCAAGATCGGCAATGCCTGGATCAGCGGCTTGATCGGCCTGGCAATCCTGGTCGCGGTCATGATCAAGCTGCCGCTGGCCAACGCCGGCAGCCCCGACGAGCCCGCGCCGCCCACGGCAATTATGTAGAACTGACGAACATAGAACCACAGAGACACAGAGGCTTTTTCGATCTGCTATTCTCTGTGGCCTCTGTGCCCTGTGCCTTTGTGCCTCTGCGTCTCTGTGTTTTTCGTTCCGTATGTCCATCGCCGAAAATCTCGCTGAGGTCCGCGAGCGCATCGCCGCCGCCGCCCGCCGTGCCTCGCGTTCGCCCGGCGACATCGCGCTCATGGCGGTCACCAAGACTTTCGGTCCCGACGCCATCCGCGCCGCCTACGACGCCGGCCAGCGCCTCTTCGGCGAAAACCGCGTCCAGGAATTCGCCGGTAAGGTCGATGCGCTGCGCGATGTCACCGACGCCGACTTCCACATGATCGGCCACCTGCAAACCAACAAGGCCGCCAAAGCAGTTGAAGTTTTCTCCGCCGTAGATTCGGTGGATTCGCTGAAGCTGGCGGAAAAACTCAACGCCGCCGCCGAAAAACTCGGCAAGAGCGTTCCCGTGCTGATCGAGCTCAACCTCGGCGGAGAAGAGTCGAAGAGCGGTGTCGCGCCCGTATCGCAGGAATTCGGAGCATTGCTCGAAGCCGTGCCGTGCCTAACACACCTCGTTTTCCATGGCTTGATGACGATTCCACCCTTCTCTCAGGATCCCCAAGCCGCGCGCCCCTACTTCCGCCGCCTGCGCGAAATCCGCGACAACATTGCCCGCCGCAATCTTCCCGCCATCCGCCTCGATACGCTCTCCATGGGCATGTCGCACGACTTCGGAGTCGCCATCGAAGAAGGCTCCACCTGCGTCCGCCTAGGCACCGCGATCTTTGGCGAACGAACTACCAAATAACCACCGAGACACGGAGTCCATGAAGGGATTTAGGAATTTGGTTAAGTCAGTAACTTGTAGCTATCTCAACTTGATCGCGCGTCCCGCAAGGACGCTTGATGGCAGCCCAGCGATTCATCGCTGGGTACGTGGATCCCAAATCTCAGTCAGTCCGGTAGGACGGTTGAAAATGAGAGACTCGGCATCGTCCCCGCGACCGGATTGATTGTTCGCTTTCTCCGTGCCTCCGTGGTGAACTGGAATGTTGAAAATTAGCGACACCCCGCACGGTGCCACCTTCGCTGTCCGCCTCCACCCGCGCGCCAAGAAGAACGCCATCACCGGCTCGCTCGGCGACGCCCTCAAAATCTCCCTCACTGCGCTGCCGGTCGAGGGCCGCGCCAACGACGCCTGCATCGAATTTCTCGCCGATCTTTTGAAGCTGCCGCGTTCCTCGATTACCATAGCCGCGGGCCAATCCAGTCGTAATAAACTGATTCGCATTGCCGGGGTGAGCGCCGCCGAGGTTGGAGCGCGCTTGCGCCGCGCTTTGCCGGCAAGTGCGTGAAACTGATTTCAGAATCTTCGGAAGGGCAGAGGCTTGGGCCGTGCCGTTTCAGCCTCAAGAAAAATTGGGCTTTAGTGTCTGCGTGAGAACTGGTCTCGCATGACTGCCGGTGGCACGTAACCGCGACATCGCAGCCCCAGCGGGGCGATTGAGAATAGCCCGCCACTTCAGTGGCGGGGCATAGTGGGAAGGATTTCTCAGTGCCGTAGGCACGATTGAAGTTCTCAGGCATACACTTTAGCCCCTGAGGTAAACACTTTAGTCGTGAGTCACGGTTGCGAGCAGCCGCTTTGGCTCGCAACTCACAACTCACAACTCGCAACTGAGGTAGCACCCTTGAGCTTTGCGCAGCGCCTGCGCGAGATTCGCACCGGCTTCGAGCGCCCCTTCTGGGTCGCCAACATCACCGAAATTTTCGAGCGCCTTTCCTACTACGGCGCCTTCTCCTCGCTCGCCCTCTACCTGCAGGAGAAACTCAATTTTTCGACCCAGCAGACCGGCACGCTCACCGGCATTTTCGGCGGCATGGTCTGGTTTCTCGCCATCTTCGGCGGCGCTACCGCCGACCGCCTCGGATTCCGCCGCGCCCTCTCCATCGCCTACTTTATTCTGGCGACTGCATATTTCCTGATCGGCTCCATCGGTGCGCCCTGGCTGGCGCCGGCGCGTGACGCCGTGCCCCTCGGCCTGTTCGTCGGCTTCATCCTGATTCTTCCCGCGCTGGGCGTCTCGCTGGTGAAGCCCTGTGTGGTCGGTACTACGGCGCGCGCGTCGAAGGACAACGTGCGCTCCATCGGCTACTCGATTTACTACACGATGGTGAATATCGGCGGCGCCGCCGGCCCCTATGTCGCATCCTGGGCGCATCGTCACCTTGGCGTGGAAAACGTCTATCGCGTTGCCGCCCTCAGCGTCTTCGCCATGTTCTTCGTCGTGCTGATCTTTTTCCGCGAGCCACGAAAAGCCGGCGACGCGCCACCACCCTCCATTGCCGAAGTCGCGGGCAATTTCTGCGTCGTCCTCGGTAACTACAAGCTGGTTTTGCCGGCATTGCTTGTCGCCCTGCTCCTCGGCGTTCTTTCACTCTTCCTGCCGTGGGGTGTCACCATTCCCTGGTGGCTCTGGACCGCGCTGCTGGTGCTGGTGCTGGCCGGCATCAGCCGCTTCATGTGGTTCCTGGTGCTGTTCACCGGATACTGGGTGGTTTTCTGGCAGCAGTACATCAGCTTGCCGGGATACATCCACCGCTACATCAACGCCAACGCCGATGTCGAACTGATCCTGATCACCGACGGCCTCACCGTCATCGCACTCACCCTGGCGGTGAATTACGCGACGCGCAAAATTCCCGCGTTCCATGCCGTCATCGTGGGTACGGTGATCACATCGCTGGCCTGGGTGATCCTAGCCCTTCGCCCGACCGTGTGGGGCGCGGTGCTGTCGTTGTTTGTGCTCGCGCTGGGCGAGATCATCCAGTCGCCGCGCTATTACGAGTACATCTCCCGCCTTGCCCCGCCCGGCCAGCAAGGCACCTATATGGGCTTCGCCTTCCTGCCCATCGGGATCGGGTCACTCATCGGCGGATGGTTTGGTGGACGCCTCGCCCACCACTACGGCGAAGTCACGCACCAGCCCAACCGTTTCTGGTTTGCCGTGACCGCCGTCGGCCTCGCGACCGCCATGCTATTGTGGATCTACAACAAAATCGTCCGCCCTGTTCAAGCGAACGAACAAGCAGCCGCACCAAACTGAACGGGTCATGAAACCTCGCGTGCATACAAAACTTTACAATTTCCCCGTTACTCTCAGAATCCTTTTCGTTGCTGCCGGGTTTGCATGGGCTTAGGATAGACATCGATGCCTCAGTTTCTGCTGTTGGTCGCGCTATTGGGGCTGGTTAGTTCGACCGGCTTTCTCCTGCTGGTGATGGTGGCGGCGCGCCGTTTCCGCAGGCGCGCGCGCAGTGCCGCCGCTGCAGCCGCCGCGTTCAGCGATACCGACTTTCCTCCGGTCAGCGTGCTCAAGCCCGTCTGCGGCCTGGAACCCATGCTGGCGGAAAATCTGGAAAGCTTTTTCCGGCAGGACTACCCCACCTTCGAGCTGATCTTTGGCGCGCGCACGCCCGACGATCCCGCGATCGCCGTGATCAACCAGCTTCGCGATCGCTATCCCAACGTCAAGGCTCGCTGCATTTTCTCCGGCGAGCCCACCTGGCCGAACCCGCGCGTGTACTCCGAACACAAGATGCTGGCCGCCGCCCGGCACGACTACATCGTCATGGGCGACAGCGACGTGCGCGTTCCCCGCAACTACCTGCGCAGCATCATCGCTCCCCTGCGTGACCCGCGCGTCGGGCTGGTCACCTGCATGTATCGCGGCCGGCCCAGCGGAGGCGTTTGGTCGCGCCTGGAAGCCGCCGGCTTCTCCGTGGAATTCGCTTCCGGCGTGCTGGTTGCCGACTTACTCGAGGGCATGAAGTTCGCTCTCGGCCCCACCACCGCCACCCGCAAGGATGTGCTGGCGCAGATCGGCGGCCTCGGCGTGCTCGCCGACTATCACTCCGAAGACTACGAGATCGGACGCCAGGTGGACGCCGCCGGCTACCGCGTCCTGCTCTCGCACGTCGTCATCGACCACGTCACCCTCAACCGCGCCATGATCAGCCGCCAGGTCCGCTGGATGCGCTGCACCCGCTCCTCGCGTCCTGCCGGTCACATCGGCAACGGCCTTACCTTCGCCACGCCGTTCGCATTGCTCGGCTTCCTCGTCGCCGCCGTCTGGGGACACTGGACGCTCGCCTTCGCGCTGCTTGCCTGGGGCATCGTCAACCGCTGGCTGCAGGCCTTAGTCGTCGGATGGGGCGTGGCGCGCGATCCCGAAGTCTGGCGCTTCCTCTGGTACTACCCGCTCCGTGACCTGCTCGGATTTTTGTTCTGGCTCGCCAGCTTCACCGGACGCACTATCACCTGGCGCGGCGAACTCTACCGCCTTGGCCCCAGCGGGCGCGTCGTCAGCCTCCGCCACGGCCCTCCCGCCGAACCTGCCTCCCACGCCGCTCCCGTACGCCCTACCGGAACGCATTAGTTTCGGTTTCAGTTTCAGTGTTGCTGTTGGAATTGCAGTTTCGAATTACGCTTTTGTGGTTCGCTCCCAACCCGCAGCTCCCAACTCGCAACTTTGTTACACTGCCGTGTTTCTTCGGAGCCACGCCATGCGCGTACGCATCGCCGTTTTCACCCTCCTCGTCTCTCTCGCCGCCCACGCCCAGCAGCCGCGCTCGCTGTTTCCCAACGATGTCCGCTACCAGATGGACGTCGCCGCCGTCCAGACTCTCCGCGACACCGGCGTGCCCAGCGCTTCCATCGCGGTAGTCAAGGATGGCCGCATGGCTTACCTCCAGACCTACGGCGAGTCGCGCCTGGAGCCGCGCACTCCCGTGCGTCCCGACATGCGCTATAGCATCGGCTCCATCAGCAAGCAGTTCACCGCGGTCGCGCTTCTTCTGTTGCAGGAGCAAGGCAAGCTCTCGCTCGACGATCCCGTCGGCAAGTTCCTCCCCAACCTCACCCGCGCCCGCGACGTCACCATCCGCCAGGTACTCACGCATACTTCCGGCTACTCGGACTTCTGGCCGCAGGACTACGTCATGCCGATGATGCTCAAGCCGACCACCGCCGCCCAGATCATGGACACCTGGGCGCGCAAGCCGCTCGACTTCGAGCCCGGCACGCGCTGGCAGTACAGCAACACCGGCTACGTCATCGCCGGCGCCATCATCGAGAAAGTCACCGGCAAGCCCTACTTCCAATTCCTGCGCGACCACATCTTCACGCCCCTGAACATGACCAGCGTGGCTGACTTCGACCAGCACGGCGTTGCCCCGACCGATCCCACCGGCTACCTGCGCTATGGACTCGGCCCGGCGCGCGTTGCGCCGGCCGAAGGCGCCGGCTGGATGTTTGCCGCCGGCGAGCTCGCCATGACCGCCGAGGATCTCGCCAGGTGGGACATCGCGCTCATCGAGCGCAAGATCATGAGCCCCGCGTCGTACCAGCAGTTCGAAACCGAAACCGTGCTCGCCAACGGCCTGGGCACGCAGTACGGGCTGGGCGTCTTCGTGCGTTCCGAGTCCGGACATCGCGCGCTCACCCACGGCGGCGAGGTTTCCGGCTTCACCGCCACCAACACTGTCTTTCCCGACGATCGCGTTGCCGTCGTCGTGCTCACCAACCAGGACGCGGCCAATGCATCCGGCACCATTGCCAAGAAGCTGGCCACGCTCGCGCTTCAGGACGCCGACACTGCCCGCAAGCTGGAGCAGGCGCAACAGATCTTTGCCGGGCTGCAGAAGGGGACCATCAATCGCGCGCTCTTTACCGACAATGCCAACAGCTACTTCAGCGAGCAGGCGCTGAAGGACTTTGCCTCCAGCCTCGGCCCGCTGGGCGCGCCCAAGGAATTCACCCAGACCAACCAATCGCTGCGCGGCGGCATGATGCTGCGCGTTTACCAGGTGAAATTCGCCGACAAGGCGCTGCGCGCCTGGACCTTCGAAATGCCCGACGGCAAGCTGGAGCAATACCAGGTCGCCGCCGCGGATTGAGGGCACCTGCGGCACGATTTTTCGTTCCGGCAGGTCCAACACCAGTCGAGTGAACACCACAGCGAGCCTAGCGGCAAGACGGCCACCCGCCGAAGCGGCGGGTGGCAGGGGCGGGTTCCACCGGGTGGTCCGGACTTCCCGGTCAGACGCTTCAGGGGTACGGGCCAGGGCACGACTGGATGTCGACAGGAAGTTGTGATAGGTTACATGTAACCTATCGTTGAGGTGGGAATTGAGAGCACGGACTCCATCCAAGTCGTCTCGAGATAAGGTCAGAGCGCATCGCAAGCGGCTGCGCCAACTGGGCTTGCGGCCGATCCAGATTTGGGTACCTGACATGCGGTCGCCTGCTTTTGTGACCGAGGCACACCGGCAGTCCCTCGCGGTCGCCAAGAGTCCTCGCGCCAAGAAGGATCAGGACTTTATCGATGCTGTCTCCGATTGGGGCGGGATGTGAAGCGCGGCGAGATTTGCACTGTTGCAGGTGGTAAGGACTACGCGGGCAAGCCCCGTCCCGTTGTGATTCTTCAAGACGACCGTTTCGACATGACGGATTCGGTCACAGTGTGCGCATTCACTACCGACCCAACTGATGCTCCTCTGTTTCGGCTGCCTATCGAACCCAGCGAGGACAACGGCCTGCGTACTGCCTGCCGCTTGATGGTAGATAAGATCACGACCGTTCCGAAGGCGAAGATCGGCGCGCGTGTCGGCAGGCTTGCTGACGAGGACACGGTGCGGCTGAATCGCGCAGTTCTGGTCTTCTTGGGTATCGCCGCTCCGCCCAACCACGAGCAACTGGAATCGGCATGAGGTTTTTCGTCGTCGGCGACCCCGAGCCGTGTCGCGGTACAAATGAAGAGGGCGCGGCCGACTGGATCGCGCCGAGCTGTTGGTGGACTCTTTCGAATCGCCCACGCGGCTTGGCTCGAAGAGCACGTTAGTCAGTACTGATTGCAGCCGTGCCGGGGGGACATCCCCCGTCTGGCATATTCAGGCCAGCAGCACCGGCGCGGCGCACTTGAGTGGCTTCAGTTGCGGTGTTATGGTTAAGGGCTTCGCGGGCGACGCTCATGGCCGATAAGCCGCTCCATCTCCCTGCCGCCGTGCCCACCCTGGACGCTTCCACCCCCATTGCCATGCAGCGAATCATGCTGGCCACCGACTTCGATCCCGTGTCGGAGGCGGCCCTGCTTTACTCGCTGGCGATTGCGCGCTGGTACGGTTCCAAGATCTACCTCATGCACGTGGTGGCCCCCGAGCCGTTCAATTTTCTGGCTCCCGATGCCCGTCAGCGCGCGCTGGAAGATGCGTGGCGCACCGCGCAGCGCCACATGACCAACTTGCTGATCGCCGGACATCTGGAAGGCGTGGATCACCAGGTGCTGGTGGAGCAGGGCGACGTGTGGGAAGTGCTGTCGCGGCGAATCGAAGAGCTGTCCATCAGCCTTCTGGTGATCGGAACGCACGCCAGAGGGCGCGTGGGGAAGCTCCTCCTGGGTTCGGTGGCGGAGACGATTTTTCGTCAGGCGACCTGTCCGGTGCTGATGGTGGGTCCGCGGGCGCGGCACGTCAGCGAGCGCACGCCGGACCAGCCCATCCTGTTTTGCACTGGGTTCAGCGCGCACTCGCTGAAGGCCGGAGGCTATGCGCTGTCGCTGGCGCAGCACCAGGGATCGCAGTTGCTGCTCATGCACGTGAGCAAGGAAACGTCCGTGCCGGAGCAGGAGCAGCAGCAGATTGCGCAGCAAGCTCACCAGCGGCTGCGATCGTTGATCCCGCCGGGCACGCAACTGGCGGCGTCGCCAGAGACGATTGTGGAATTCGGGGTGGCGGCGGAGCGCATCCTGCAAGCCGCCAAGCAGCGCAAGGCCGGGCTGATCGTGCTGGGAGTGCGGCAGCCGGTAGGGTTCGTGCGCCGGCTGAAGTGGGCGACCGCGTACGAGGTGGTGGGCGAGTCGCCGTGTCCGGTGCTGACCGTGCGGATGACGGAGCCGGAATAATTGGCGAACTGAAGAATTTACGATTTTTCGTATTGCATCGCTGAGCCGGAACAATTCGTGAATTCTTCAATTCGTCAATGGTCGTTCCCGCTTGGTTCACGCCCGAGTTTCTCTCCTGTGTTAGCTTTGACTCCGGCCCACCTTCACGAATGACGGTTTGCGCACAATGCGGACGGGAACTGGAGCCGTCTCGCGCCGCTGCAGCAAGCATCTGCCCAGAATGCGCCGCCATTGCACCTCCTTCGGCGGAACCGAGTACTGCCGGACCTGTTCTCACCCCGCGCATGCCGGTCCCGATCACGCTGCTGCTGGTGGGGATCAACGTTTTCCTCTTCATTGCGATGGTAGTGAAGGGTGTGTCGCTGACCCAGCCCACCTCCGATCAGCTTCTTCGTTGGGGCGCCAATTCCGGCTCGCTCACGCTGCAGGGCCAGTGGTGGCGTCTGCTGACGGCGATGTTCGTGCACATCGGCATCACGCACCTGGCGCTGAACATGTGGGCGCTATGGAACCTGGGGATGCTCGCGGAATATCTTTACGGCCCCAAGACGTTCCTGGCGTTGTACCTGGTTTCCGGAGTGGCGGCGAGCGTCGTAAGCATAGGGCGGAATCCGCTGGTGGTGGGGGCGGGGGCCTCGGGCGCAATCTTCGGGCTTGCCGGCGCGTTGATTGCAACCCTCTACTTGGCCCATCTTCCGACCCCACGCTCCGCACTGCGATGGGGCCTGATCAGTCTCATCGTGTTCGCCGGCTATAGTCTTGTCTATGGATTTTTCAAGGGCGGCATTGATAATGCCGCACACGTCGGCGGGCTGGTTTCAGGACTCCTGTTGGGAGCGGCGTTGAGCAAGGATTTTCCGCGGCCGGCGCCGAGATCGTCAGCCAGCAGGCCGATGCTCTTCCCCGCCTTTGCCGCGCTGCTGCTGGTTGCCATCCTTGGTGTGCGCTACGTTCACATGCCGGTAGTGCGGCTGGACAAGGCGGAGCAGGACTTGCGCAACGGTGACAACGCGGCTGCCATGCGCGAGTTGAACCAGGTGCTAAAGGCGCGCCCGAAGTACGCCGCGGCGTGGGCGCTGATGGGGACGGTGTACGCGCACAATCGCGAGGCGGACAAGGCGGAAGGCGCGTTCCAGCGTGCAGCGCAGTTGCAGCCGGACAATCCAGTAGCGTGGAAGCAACTGGGATTACTCTACCTGCGCAGCAAGCGTTACGAGTCGGCGAGGGCGACCTACCAGAGACTGGCGCAACTGAGTCCGAAGGATGCTGATGTACAGTTGAAGCTGGGCTTCGTGCAGGCAGAACTCGGCGACCGCGAGGCCGCGCTGGCCAGTTTCCGCAACGCGACATCGCTGGCGCCTAACCAGCGGGTGACATGGTTCAACTTTGGGCTGGCTGCGATGAACCTGAAACGCTACGACGATGCGGTGGAGGCGTTCACCCGCGAGACGAAACTGGCGCCGCGCGATGCCGAGGCGTGGATCTGGCTGGCCAATGCGTATCAGGCCAAGGGCATGACGGAGAAGGCCGACGCGGCCTATCTGACCGGGTATAGGCTACGAGCCGCCATGCAGCGGACGCCGGGCAGATAGGCCTCTAAATCCTGAAGTTGCCCGCCGCCAGGGAGGAACGCATGACAGCAATGCCTTACCCTGTTGCGCCAACCCCGGGGCGACATGGGTGGGAAAACCTCAATCCTGCCTGATCTCGCGCTCGATTCAGTCGGAGATTGTGCTGGAGCCATCGATCGAGCTGGCGCAAGTGGCAAGCCCGCACGATGGTCAGCTACAGATACCCTGAATCAAATATGAGGCGCACTGACGATGTGTACACCAAGTCCTTTTGAGCTGATGGACCGTGAAGAACTCATGCGCGCATTGGTCATGTTCGCGAAGAATTGGCTGGCACATGACGGTTCCTGGTTCCTGGCCGCCGAGGAACGGCTTGGCATAGAAGCGGCCATCCAACTCGACGCAGGTGCCTGGAAGCGGTTCGCAGCCGCCGAGGCTCGCCGCATCATGGACGCCTTTCAGATCGCGACCGGCGGCGGGCTGTCGGCCCTAGAGAAGGCCCTTGGACTCCGAATGTACAGCGTAATCAACGCCCAACACATTGAGTGGTCAGGGGACAGAAGCCGGTTGCGTTTTTACATGGACGTGTGCCGCGTCCAGGAGACGCGCCGTCGTAAAGGTCTGCCCGATTTTCCGTGCAAGACAGTCGGCATGGTCGAATTCCATACGTTTGCGCGCACTGTTGATCCTCGCATCCGGACAACCTGCTTGCGCTGTCCGCCAGATGCCGCCGACGGCGAATTTTGTGCTTGGGAATTCAGTATCGGCGATTCAGACAGCGATTCGGCATGACGCACGGTCTCCCGTTTTCACCGCAGGAGCCCGCAAGCGATCACATGGCCATGTGACCATCGTACTGACGGTGCGTGATGCGCGAGCGCTATCCTGAACCCGCGCTCTCGCTGGATTTCCGCTTCGATGCGAGGCGCCTCGGTCAGGGCCGTGAATACCACTCTCATACCTCTCGCCGATCTCCCTAATGCAACTAGGAGTTCCCCCGGCTCTGCCGGGGAGGCTCCCAAAGTTTGACAGTTCCGGGATGTGCGTGGCGGTTTTGCAAGCGCACAGCTTTCACCCGTACTGCCTGGAGCGAGCGGTTTTGACTTTGGGTCGCGATCAGGCCCCTTTGAGGGGCCCGCGACCCGTAAAGCCTCCGGCTCTGCCGGAGGATACTTACCGGCAGTTCCGGTGTAATTGCCGTTGTGAACGCGTCCGCCGCGGAGCTGATGGACTTGGGATTCATTCCCGGGGCGCATGTGACGCCTGCATACAGCGGACTGGGCGGAGATCCTCGTGTCTATCGGTTGGAAGGAAGCTTGGTGGCGTTACGGCGCGAGGCGGCTTACCAGATCGAGGTGAGAATTGCGGGGAAACAAGAAGAGGAATGACGCATGACGGTGTCGGTGCACTCCGGGCCACATGCCGTGCCCGAGACAACAGCGGCACCGTCCCGCGTGGTGGCCCTGGTTGGCGCGCCCAACTCGGGCAAGACGACGCTTTTCAATCGTCTGACGGGCCTGCGCCAGAAGGTCGCCAACTACCCGGGCGTAACAGTTGAGCAGCACCGTGGGTATGTGACGACAGACTCCGGCGAAAAACTCACACTCATTGATCTACCTGGCGTATACAGCCTCTCGCCCCGTTCGGAGGATACCCGCACCACGATTGAGGTGCTGCACGGCCGTTTTCCCGGTGTACCAGAACCCGACAGCGTTCTGCTGGAGTTGGACGCCACCAACCTCGGACGCCAGCTCTCCTTGGCTGCCCACATTATTGGCCTCGGTCTGCCCACATTGGTGATTCTGAACATGGCGGATTCTCTTCGCTCGCAGGGCGGCCATGTCGATCCCTTGGCATTGGCGAAAGAACTTGGCACACCGGTCGTGTTGGCAAGTGCGGCGACCGGTGAGGGCATGACCGCGATTCTGCGGTTTCTGTCCTCTCCAGCCGCCGCTCCGGCACCGCTCAGTTTGCCGATTTTGCAGGACATTCCGGCGTGTCAGCGCTGGGCTGGGCGAGTCGGCGAGTCCGCTGGATACCGACGCCCTCTGCCTTCGCGCTGGACTCGACGTCTAGATAGCGTGCTGCTGCACCGCGTCTGGGGACCGGTTCTTTTCTTGCTCACCATTTTCACGCTCTTTCAATCGATCTTCCTTGTCGGACAGCCATTGTCGGGGCTTCTGCAGCGCGTTCTGCATTACTTAGGTGGACTCGCGGCGGCCGCGTTCCCGGATGGGATGATGAAGTCCATTCTGTTCGATGGCGCATGGAATGGGACGGCGGCGGTGCTCGTGTTCCTGCCACAGATTATGTTTCTGTTTCTGGCCATCGGAATCCTGGAGGACTCCGGCTATCTGGCGCGCGCTGCTGTGATTGCGGATCGCGGCATGGCAAAGATCGGGCTGAACGGAAAATCATTCATCCCCTTGCTCTCTGCCCATGCCTGCGCCGTGCCCGGGCTCCTGGATGATGGCCGCCAATGCTTACTCGCGGGCGATTGGAGGACGCATTGAAGCGGACGCGGGAAAAGATTTTACTTTCGGCTTTGAGAGCTACTACCGCAATTGGAACATGATGGGCTACATGAGGATGGCGGGCATGCTCTCGGCCAAGCTGTCGCTGCCCGACGTGGGGACCACCGCGCTTGGCGTTTTCGCCGATTATCACCACGCGATTACCGACCGTCTGAAGCTCAGTGGTGGCTTACGTTTCGACCACGACTCCATGGGGGCGAATACGGCGAATCTGAACACCAATGCCTACTTCACTTACCAGGGCACCCGCAGCACCAGCACGGCCGACAATTACGCCTCCGGCAACCTCCACTTGGCGTACACGTTGCCGAAACACGTTGAACTGTTCGCCGGGATTGGCACCACGGGCCGCGTACCCGACGCTGAGGAGCGGTATATCAACCGTGCCTTGATGAACAGTGTGAACGTCGGCAACCCGAACCTGCCGATCGTCCGCAACACCGAGCGAACAGTGGGTCTGGTTTTCCATCACGGCTCTTCTTATGTGAAGCCCACGCTGTTTTATTCGAATGTCAGTGACTACATTCTGGTGAACAACCAACCGCGATTATCGATGGCTATGGGTCCCGCAACAGCACGGTCCTACACGAACGTCGATGCACGCATTTACGGAGGCGAACTGAGCTATGCCCTCGGCCTGCCTGTTGGATTCTCTAAGACTGGTGGAGGTTCGTATTCAAGGGGAATGAACGACCGCAAACCCGAGGCGGGCGTGATGTCAACCAACCTCCCCGAAATGCCGCCGCTGCGCACCTGGGCTGCGCTGCGTTACGCTTACAAATATCTCTTCGCCGAGGTGGGCGGAACCGGAGTCGCCCGGCAGAGCCTGGTGGACCGCGACCTGAAGGAAACCCCGACAGCGGGATACGGGCTGATGAACCTGAAGTTGGGTGTGACGTACCGAAAGCTGAACGTCAGCCTGGCGGTGGACAACCTGCTCAACCGCTTCTATTACGAGCATCTTTCTTACTATCGAGACCCGTTTAGCTCCGGCGTCAAAGTCCCGGAACCGGGCAGAAATTTGTTTGGGCAATTCAAGTACAGCTTTTGAACGCCCAGTTAGCCCTCAGCAGCTCAGTTTTGAATTCTGCCGTCGGCGATGTGGTAGACCCGATCGAAGCCCTCTACCATTCGGACATCGTGCGTAACCACGATAACGGCTGCATTCTTCTCCCTGCTCAACTTGCGCAGTAAACCCATGACAATCTTTCCGCGCCCGGTATCCAGAGCCGCCGTGGGTTCGTCGGCAAGAAGGACCTTGGGATTATTTGCGAGCGCACGGGCAATTGCCACGCGCTGCTGCTCGCCACCGGAAATCTCGGCGGGATAGTGATGCCAGCGATGAGCGATTTCCAGGTATTCTAGCAATTCTATTGCGCGGGCCTGCGCCTCCTCGCGCGGCACCTGATTGAGCGTGAGGATAAGCTCGACATTCTCCAGTACCGTCAGGAATGGGATGAGGTTATACGCCCGGAAAATCACCCCCATTTTCTCGCGGCGGACGGCGCGCACGTCAACGTTCGTCCAGCCCTCGTCAAAAACGCAGACGCCATCCAGCTCGATCCGGCCGTGCGTCGGCTCGTTGATACAGCAGATGGACGTCAGCAGCGTGGTCTTACCTGAACCGCTTGGCCCTAAGGAATCTCTGAATAAGCGCCGCTTTCTGGGCAGATGCTGAGCTGAAAGCAAGTGGTTCAGAGGAATTCCAGTGACTCTCAGGGTTTTCTGATCCCTTGATCCGCTCGCCCAAGCCGAGGCGCGTCGTTCTCGCCCCTAC